>NZ_JBVVQO010000006.1:0-222932 GCF_055811215.1 Mesorhizobium sp. WSM4819 | reverse complement strand
CATAGCCATCGCCCGTGGCCCGCGGGTTCCTTCCTCGGGGACTTTCGTACGCCTGCCGGCGCCCGAAACTCTTCACGCAAGCGGACTGGCAGCTTTGGCCCTCGGATCTTCAATAGCTGACCTTCACGTCGGTGCGAGTAACGCCGTGACGTGACCCCCTGCGGACGTTCGTGGCATCGCAGCGAACGTCCGGAATGTATGACAGCTGACGTTCGTTGTCAGATAGACAAATCTGAGCGAGCGGTAAGGAGGCTTGAAAAGGCAACCTACGTGCTGCTATTGGCCGGAGCACATGAGGCGACATGATCAGCTCAGTCCGTCGCCGCTCGTGGCTGCAAAGCCGATTGCCTGCACAGACGTACCGGCTCCCGCTTGTATTAGTCACGCATCTGGTACCCTTGCCCGCACCCCGGCCCGCGGGGCTCAATCCTCCGGCAGGGTGAAGACCGCGCAGGGATCAGAGATACCGCGCAATAAGTGCTCGCCCAAAGGGATCAAAGCCGTTGTCGTCTCCGCCGCGACCGCGCCCGAGATGAGCACGCTGCGACCAAGGGGCCTGCATAGCCCTTCGAGCCGGCTGACCAGGTTGACCGCAGGGCCGATGGCAGTGAAGTCCAGCCGGTCGGCCGCGCCGATATTGCCCCACAGCATCTCACCGAGATGCAGTGCCGCGCCGAAGGGCAGCGGCGGCAGCCCCTCCGTCTGCCGCACCGCATCGAGATGGGCCATGCCGGCGCGGGCGGCGACAACAGCCCGCAGCGCCGCCTCGCAGGCCTCGGCCGGGGCGCCCGTGACCGGGAAAATCGCCAGCACACCATCGCCGATGAACTTCAGCACCTCGCCCCCGAAAGCATGCACCGCCCCGGCGACGCGGTCGAACCAAGCGTCGAGGGCGGTGATCATCGCTGCGGGCTCCGTCGCCTCGGACAGGGCGGTGAAGTCACGCAGATCGGCACAGAGCAGCGCGGCGCGGATGGTTTCCCCGGTGCCGCGGCGCAGCGCGCCGGCCTGCACCCGGGCGGCACTGCGCCTGCCAAGATAGGCCTCGAGCAGCGCTGCCAGCGCCGCCCGCGCGGTCAGGGCGGCTAAGGGCGCTGCGGCGAAGCGCGCGGCCTGGCGCAGCCGGCCGGCCTCGGCGGGGCCGAATGGCCGGGTCCCTGCCCAGCCCAGCACCGGACTGTCCGGCTCAGGGCCGATCGTGTCCTCCTGCACAGGGCCAAGCTCGGCCAGCCAGTCGCGCCCGGCTTGGTTGAGCGGGCCGCCGGCGAAGCCCAGCGCCTCGATCACCGCCCCGGTCTCCGCCTGCCACAGCCAGGTGCGGCGGGCGATGATCGGATGCGGCACCGCGACCGTCAGAGCGCCCCCGGCCAACGGCAGGCCGTCGGCCAGCAGCCGGCCGCCGAGCTCGGCCAGGAACCAGTCAGAGCCGGGCGAAGAGCCGGCCTCGTCCAACAACCAGGCGAGGGGCGCGGGCAGATCCATGCCGCGATTATGCCACCGCGGCCACTAGCCTGTCATCCGCGCCGCGGGATGACGCTTCTGCCTGTCATGTTGTCACGTGAGGACGCCCTCAACGGGACCGGACGGGACGTCGTTAAGGGCGTACGTAAGGGAGAGGTGACATTCAGGGCGAGGCCATGGGACTGCCGCCGGCACAACTACTCCTTTACATAGACGCCATCCTCCAGACTCACGGTCGAATCCTCGACGAGGCAGCCTTCGACACCCCTGCGAGCGACGAGCGGAAAGAGTCAGTCCCTGCCATGCCAGGGGTCCGGCCCCGGTTCACGCCCGGCCGCAACCTCGGCCAGCCGGCCGAGGTAATGGGCCCAGCCTTCCGCATGGCCGGCGCATTGCTCGGCGTTAGGCAGGCCGGTGTGGGTCAGGCGCAGCAGCGTTCCGTCCGGCTGCTCGATCAGGTCGACCTCGATCAGGCTCGACCCCGGCGGCACCACCTCGCTGCCGTCCCAGCCAAAGCTGTAGGCCAGGCGGTGCACCGGCACCACCTCGAGGAAGGAGCCGCGAGCGCAGCGAGCCCCAGTGACATTGACGAGATAGAGCCCGCCAGGCTGCGGCTCGACCTCAGCCTCCGTTCCCATCCAGCGCAGGATCTTCTCCGGATCGGTCAGGAGGGCGAACACCGCGGCGGGCGGCGCCGGGATGTGCGTCTCGCGGCGGACGACGAGGGACTCTTGCATCGGTCTCTCCTACGGTTGCGATGTACCTGCTCCGCCTGAGGCGGAGGATGGACGGGCGCCTTCTGTCTTAGTGTGGGAGGTCTTTTCTGACAGCATGTAGGCGGAAGATCGCCCTCAACAAGGCACCGCCCAAGCAGCTTGGCGAGAAGAAATCCGCACCCCGCTTGAGCGATTCCTGATCGACACGACCTGATTGTCGCCTAAGTCAGTCGCATTGGACATCACTCCGACGCATCTCCCACGTTTAAGCGCTTCAATCGGCATTGTGGGTTTGACGCTGGCCTCCTGCGCCACGAGGTGCCTTCGGGCAGGCGCATCTGGAGGTGTGAGATCGCCTGCAATGTTGGATCTGACGCAATTGTGGTGCAGTTTGCCATCAGAAGGCACCTATCAGTCGGGCCTGAAGCAGGTCGATCTTCCCGCGCCCGTACATTCGGCGGTAGCGGATCTGCTGGCTTCAGAAGCGCTCGAGGCTGTCCGAAAGCCTTTTTTATGGTCTGGAGGTTCCAGGACTCGATGCCGCCGACCCGCTCGATCGACTTCACGTGCTTGGCGAGCCGGGACGCGCGATCATGACTCGACGCCTCCGCTCTCGGAGCAGCTTTCCGTAGGTCCGCAAAGGGGTCCGGATTGCGACTTTCGCTGCGTCCAGAGCATATGTCCGCTGCTGGCGCAACCGTGACCTCCGGTGCCGTCGCCGGCGATGTCTGCTTCCAGGCAGAGACAAGTTCATCTCTACGGCTGACATCGGCGCATTGCGGACCAACAGCGGTGGCCGGATGCGACCGGAAGCTCCAGGAGAAAAAGACCTCCTAGGCGGATAGTTCGCATGCCGCCGTGTCCGGCTTATAGCGGACATTCGGCATTTGGCAGCGAATGATCACATTGCGACAATCTTGCCGAAGACGAACGTCTAACCTAAACCCTCTTCCCAGGATATCAACCGAATTGGAGCCACTGTTTGGGACCGGGCGTAATTGCGACGTTTGCCCTATCCGGACGTGTGAGCAAATGCCGTGGGCAACCGTGATGCGTGCATTTTTTCGTTCGGTTGCTGCGATGATCGTGATGTCCGGCGTGGCCGGTTGCACCAGCATTTCTTACTACGCACAATCCTTGAAGGGTCACGTGGAGATCATGGCGGCGCGCCAGGATGTCGAAGAGCTGATCGACGATCCTTCGATTCCTGGGACACTACGCGCTCGAATGGAATCGGCGAGCGCCATCCGACAGTTTGCGATAGATGAACTAGCGCTGCCGGACAACAATAGCTACCGCAGCTATGTTAACGTTGGTCGGGACGCGGTGACATGGGCCGTCTTCGCCGCGCCGGAATTCTCGCTGACGCCACGAACATGGTGCTTTCCGGTGTTCGGATGCGTTCCGTACCGAGGATACTTCTCCAAAAGGTCTGCGTTTGAAACCGCTGTCGAACTTCAGAGACAGGCCCTGGACGTCTATGTGACGGGCATCACTGCATATTCCACGCTTGGCTGGTCAAGTGACCCGCTGCTAAGCACGATGCTCAGCCAAGATGAAACGTATCTTGCGGGGCTAGTTTTCCATGAGCTGGCCCACCAACGCGTCTATGTGAAGGACGATTCCGCATTCAACGAGGCATTCGCTGTCGCCGTCGAAACAACCGGCGTGAGAAAATGGCTGCGCGCGGCTGGTGATACCGGCGAGTTGCGCCGTTACAAAGCCGACCGGAGGCGCAGAGCTCAATTTCTTGCGCTGGTGTCGCAGACCCGGGACGAGCTAAGCCATGTCTATGACGGCAGCGCTACCTCTGAGCAGAAGCGGGCCGCGAAGATGGCCGCGATCGAACGGCTGCGGATGCGCTACCGAGAGATGCGCGACAGTCGCTGGCGTGGATACCAGGGCTACGATGTCTGGTTCGATTCTCCGATTAACAACGCGAAGCTCGCCGCGACTTCCGTCTACGGCGATCAGGTGGCGACGTTTCTCCGCTTGTTCGATTTGTGTTCGGGCGACTATCCACGGTTCTTCGCGTCGGTTCGACGGATCGGAGCGTTAGACAAGGCTTACCGCGCTGAAGCGCTCAAAGCGGCAGATTCATGCGATCGAGCCGGTCAAATCCGTAGGCCAGAGGCGGCGAATCGGTCACCGATGTACTCGGCAGCCGGCGCAGGTGATTGAATTGACCATTTGGCGGCCGATTTCCCACATACTTTGACGTCGGGCGGGTCGGAAGCCAAAAGTCGGGCTACAGAAGGTAGAAGCCAAAAGCGGACTTGCCTGAGCCCCCCGGCGGATCCTGGACCACAATGGTTGCCGGCGGGCCGTGGCGCCTCAGCGTGCGCCCTACGAGGCCGAAAACCTCACGCTCACGCCGCGCTGCCGAAAATAAGCCTGCATCAGCTTGCGGCCAGAACGGTTGTTCTGCGCCAGCCTGGTCGGATCGAACACCGCCTGTTTTATCCCTTCTCGTGTCATCGCCGCCTTAAGCGTCGCGATATGCGCGTCGATGTCGGCATTGTCCGCCCGCAGCGATGCATAGATACTTTCGGTCGCCTCGGCCACGGTCGGTTCGCTCACAGGTGTCGTCCTTTGGTTGGTTGAGCGGCGACTTACCACAGATTCGCGGCTCCGCCGATACCGATGAGACGGCTAGATGGGCGGCAACAGTGTCCCTTGGGACTTAAAAGGGATGCCAATGACGGGCGCCGGCGGCTAACGCGCCATAAGGATCGGCATCGACGGGTCTACAAGCATCGAGACGGTGACGCCACCGAAGATGCGCTCGCGCAACCGGGAATGACCCTAAGCGCCCATCACCATCAGGTCGGCGGCGATGTCGAGCGCGTGCCGGCGAAGCACGTCGACGACTGAATGGTCCAGGCTGGGCAGCCGGTCGACTGTGACATTCACGCCATGCCGCGCGAGATAGGCGGCGGCGTCCGCTCCGGGTTCGGCCCCGTGGCGGTACTCGTCCTCCACCGGATCGACCATGACGAGGTGCACCTCATCGGCGCCTGGCAGCAGGCCGAGGGATTCGCGGACGGCACGCGATGCCTCCAGACGGGCGTCCCATGCAATCAGCACGCGTTTCGGCTTCAGGGTCGGCTGCGCCCCCGCGGGGATGAGCAGCAAGGGCTTTCCCGAAGAAAACAATGCGCCTTCGATCGCTTTGCTTTTCAGCGTTTTGTTGGCGAGCAGCTCCGGTCCAATGACCGTAATGTCGGCATAGCGGGCACGGCGGCCGATGGTGTCGTCGGCCCAGCCGGCTTCCGGATATTCGCTGGAGACATCGGCCGAAAGCGCGCTGCCGGCGAGAAAAGCCGACAGGTCAGCAGTCCGCTTCTTCAACAGATCCTCGACAGCCCGACGCTCGTCGAGCCAGGCTTCTGAAACGACCGCGGCATACTCCCCGACTGGTGGCGGCGCAGCTACGGCAACGACCAGAACAGCAAGATGGGCGCCGATCTCGTTGCACAGGTCGGCGGCAGGCTTGAGATCACCGTCTCCCTCGTGCGGTCCCGTAACGGCAAGTATCGTCCTGAAAGCCATGGCGGCTGCTCCCGATTTTGCCCCAAAGCCCAATCGTCGTTGCAACAACAGCGAGACGGCTCGGCGCGCTGCTAGCGCTGAGTCAAGAACGCCGCCGGTCATCATTTGATCCGTATCAACATGCCCAAGGGCCGACGCCAACAGGTTTCAGGCCGCCGGAGGACGCCAAGAATATCCCGAACACCGGAGCAGCAGCAGCACGGAACGCATTCGTGACCTGGCTGGTTATATCCAGGCGCTGTGGCAGCAAGGGCCTGATGGCGTGGAGTTTCAGCGACCACGCTCGCTGGCTTCCCCAGGTTGGGTACAAAACAAAGAGGCATCCGATGATCGTCGAGGATCAGCAATCCGTGGCCGCGATGTTGATGGACCCTGCCGCATATGGCGAGAGCGGACCGGTCGAGGCGATCGAGACCCATATCTCGCGGATATTCCTGGTTGGCCAGCGCGCCTACAAGATCAAGCGAGCGGTCAAGCTGCCCTATGTCGACTTCTCGACCCCGGCGCTGCGGCTCGCCGCTTGCGAGAAGGAGGTCGAGCTCAACTCCAGGACTGCCCCCGGCCTCTATCTGGGGGTGCGGCGCATCACCCGAGAGGCCGGCGGCCAGCTGGCCTTCGACGGAAGCGGCGATCTGGTCGATGCGGCGATCGAGATGGTCCGCTTCGACCAGTCGAAGCTGCTCGATCGAATGGCAGTCGGCGGCGAACTGACGCCTGCGCTGATGACGGATGTCGCGCGCATGATCGTGCGCTATCATCGCGGCGCGCCGGAGGTCCACAAGGGCAGCGGATCTTCGAACCTGGCAGGCGTGCTCGCCATCAACGAAGCCGGCTTTGCCACCAGCCATGTTTTCGAGCAAGCCGAGATAAAGGCATTCACCGGGATGTTTCGCACCGCCCTCGCACGTCATTGCGAGTTGCTCGACCGGCGGGAGACGGCAGGCAAGATCCGACGATGCCACGGCGACCTGCATCTGCGCAACATCTGTCTCTTCGACGGCGAGCCCCGCCTCTTCGATTGCATCGAATTCAACGACCAGATCGCCAGCATCGATGTGCTTTACGACCTGGCTTTCCTGCTGATGGACCTCTGGCATCGCGGCTTTCCGGAACTCGCCAACCTGGTGATGAACCGCTATCTCGACGAATCAGACGACGAGGACGGCTTCATCCTCCTGCCGTTTTTCATGGCAGTGCGGGCCGCGGTGCGCGCGCATGTCACCGCAACCCAGATCGAGGAAAGCGGTGACGATTCCAGCGGGCTGCTTGCCGAGGCCAGATCCTATTTCGAGCTTGCCCGAACACTTCTCGAGGAAAAGCCGCCTCGGCTGATCGCCATCGGCGGCTTGAGCGGTTCCGGCAAGACGACCGTTGCCGAGGCACTCGCCGCACATGTTGGGGCGCCGCCCGGCGCACGCATTGTCGAAAGCGACCGCATCCGCAAAGCCCTGCATGGGGTGCCAGCCGAGACGAAGCTGCCGGACAGGGCTTATCGACCTGATGTGTCGGACCGCGTCTACCGCGAAATGGCATGGCGCGCCGACTTGATCCTTGCCGAAGGCGGTTCGGTGGTCGCCGATGCCGTCTTTGACCGGCCGGCCGATCGCAACCGCATCGAGAAAGCTGCAAACGGCAGAGACGTTGCTTTCGCCGGATTCTGGCTGGAGGCGGATCCGCTCGTTCTTTGGCAGCGGGTGAGCGAGCGCAGTGGCGGTCCTTCTGACGCCACAGTCGATATCTTGTCGCGGCAATTGCAGCGAAAGGCTACCCCGTCCAACTGGCGCAAGGTCGACGCCGATCGAAAGCTCGCCGATATCGCCGCAGAATTGGCCAAGGTTTCGGACGCGGTCGCTTTTGCGCAGAATCCTCCACTCAAGACCGCATCGTGACGGCGACGATCGACGCGCATAAAGACGGGTAAATGGGAATGACGCAGGAAAAACTGGTGGTTTGTGGCAAATGCGGCGGGGTCAATCGCCTGCCGCCGGCAGGCGATGCCGGGGACGCGAAATGCGGAAAGTGCGGCTCCAGGCTGTTCTCGGGTCATCCGGCAGACGTCGATGCACAGAGTTTCGATCGCCAGGTCACGCGAAGCAGCCTCCCCGTCGTCGTCGACATATGGGCACCATGGTGCGGCCCGTGCAAGATGATGGCGCCGGCCTATGAAGCGGCAGCCAGCGAACTGGAGCCGCATGTTCGACTGATCAAGCTCAATTCCGACAACGAGCAGGCCGTTACAGCCAGGCTCGGCATCCGCGGCATCCCGACCATGATCATCTTCCACGGCGGACGGGAGGTTGCGCGCACATCCGGCGCAATGACGGCGGGACAGATCGTCAAGTGGGTCCGCGATCACCTGCCGGCCGCAGCCTGAAAGCTGCTACTGCGTGGATTTCGCTGATCGCCGTGCCCAGCACGACGGGCGAACTGATGGCCGACACCTGAGCACAGAAGCCATATGATGACCTTAAGAAGTTCGAGACATCGAACGACGAATTTTCATATGATGACCTCGCTTTTGGCCCGCACTGGGAGTATGGATCGTCAGATCCGGCAAAGTTGGGAGGATCAATGCAGCAGGCCGAACATCGAACGTCCCGGCGGTCGTTCGTCTCTCAGGTTGCCGACGCCCTGCGCGGCCAGATCGAAGCCGGCTTTTATGCGCCTGGCGATAAATTGCCGACAGAACCCGCGCTGATCGACCGGTTCGGGTTCAGCCGCACCGTGGTCCGGGAGGCCATCGCCGCGCTTCGTGCCGATGGGCTGGTGGAATCGCGGCAAGGCGCCGGCGTCTTCGTTCTCGGCCCGAAACCCGTCGACGAGGGATTGAGGCTGTTCACTGACGAAACGAACAAGATCTCGGACATCATCGAAGAGCTCGAGCTGCGCATCGGCATCGAAGTCGAGGCAGCCGGCCTTGCCGCCGCCCGCAGCTCGCCGGCGCAAGAGGCCGAAATCGAGGCCCAGGTCGAAAGGTTCGCCGACCTCATGGCGCAAGGGCAACCCACGGACGATGCCGACTTCCAGTTCCACATGGCGATTGCCGCCGCAACCAACAACGCCAGGTTCAAGGCCTTCCTCGAACATGTCGGCCGGCGGATGATCCCGCGAGTGAAGTTCAAGACGATGATGGGCGGCGTCGACCCCTTGCCCAATCGCGACCATCCGATTCTGCAGGAGCACAGGGAAATCGCCGATGCGATCCTCGCCCGCGACCCGGAAAAGGCGCGTGAGGCGATGCGCCGCCATTTGGTGACCGGGATAAAGCGCTATCGCGCCCTGACCGTCCGGCGCCCGACAAATCAGGACAACAGCGGCGGTTGACTCGTCTGAATACTCATCATATGAATCTAAATGACATCATATTAATTTGTGGGATGAGTTCCTTTGTCGCCAGATGAAATCAAGTCGCGGGTCGATTCAGGGCTGCTGTCGTTTCCAGTCACGCATTTCAACGAGGATTTCAGCCTCAATCTCGAAAGCTATCGCGCGCATGTCGAATGGCTGTCGGGGTTCGGTGCCGCTGCCCTGTTCGCGGCCGGCGGCACCGGTGAATTCTTCTCGCTGTCGCCGGAAGAGGTCGCCGACGTTACCCGCGCGGCCAAGGATGCCTCGGGAGACGTGCCGATCATCGCCGGCTGCGGCTACGGCACGGCGCTCGCCACGGAAATCGCCCGCCGCGCCGAGGCTGCGGGAGCCGACGGTCTCCTGCTTCTGCCCCACTATCTGATGGAGGCCTCGCAAGAAGGGATTTTTCGGCATGTCAAAGCCGTGTGCCAGTCCACCGGCCTCGGCGTCATCATCTACAACCGTGCGAACTCGGTCGCCAATGCCGACACCGTCGCCCGCCTTGCTGACGCGTGCCCAAACCTCATCGGGTTCAAGGACGGCACAGGCAAGATAGATCTTGTCCGCCACGTCACTGCAAAGCTCGGCGATCGGCTCTGCTACATCGGTGGCATGCCCACGCATGAGCTGTTCGCCGAGGGCTTCAACGGCGCCGGCGTGACGACTTATTCCTCCGCGGTCTTCAACTTCGTGCCGGAATTGGCCCAGCGCTTCTACAGGGCGATGCGGACAGGTGATCGCGCTGTGATGGAAGAAATCCTGCACAGCTTCTTCTTCCCCTTCGCGGCTTTGCGCGATCGCGAGCAAGGTTATCCGGTGTCGATCATCAAGGCCGGCGTCGAGCTCATCGGACGGACACCCGGCCCGCTTCGGCCGCCGCTGACGGATCTGAAGCCGCAGGAGAAAGACGTGCTGCGCGGACTGATCGAGAAGATCGCCGCCTAGCCGCCGCGAGATCGGCAAATTGTCGGCCGCACGGGATGAGGAGGATCGTCTCGTGCGCCAGCCAAAAACGGAAGATCCCAAACGGAAGCTCAAAGGGAGGAGTGACATGAACAGAAGCATTCATGCGATTGCAGCTGTCGTATTGATGACCGCTGCCGCGCCATCGGCCGTCGCACAGGAAGCGGCGCAGGAGATCCGTATCGTCCTGCCGGAGCAGCCGGCCAATCTGGAGCCCTGCGGCACCATCATCACCAATGTCGGCCAGATACTCAGCCAAAACGTGGTTGAATCGTTGACCGTCATCGATCCGATCAGCGGACAGCCCCAGCCGAAACTGGCGACGGAGTGGACCAGCGTGGATCCGACCACCTGGCGGATCAAGCTTCGCGAGGGCGTCAAATTCCAGGACGGAACCGAACTCAATGCGGATGCGGTCGTCTTCTCCATCACCAGGATGATCAGCGGCAAGCTTACCTGCAGCAACATTGCGAAATTCGGCGATGCCAAACTGACGCTGACGCCGGTCGACAAGCTGACCGTCGAAATAAAGTCGGACAGGCCCGAGCCCATCATGCCGACGCTGTTGAGCGTGGTCATGATCGTCTCGCCGAAGACGCCGGTCGACCAGGCGGTGAACGATCCGGTCGGCACCGGCCCGTTCACGCTGTCGACCTTTTCCCCGCAGACGGTGGTGCTGGACGCGTTCGACGGCTATTGGGGCAACAAGCCGCAGATCACCAAGGCAACCTATGTCTGGCGACCCGAATCCTCGATTCGAGCCGCCATGGTGGAGACCGGGGAAGCCGACCTGACACCGTCGATTGCCATCCAGGACGCCAGCAATCCGGAGACGGATTTCGCCTACCTGAACTCCGAAACCACTGCCATCCGCATCGATGCCGCCGAGCCGCCGCTCGACGACCTGCGCGTGCGCAAGGCGCTCAACCTGGCGATCGACTGGGAAGGCCTTGCGCAGCTGTTCGGCGACGACGTCAAGCGTGCGTCGCAGATGGTCGTCTCCGGGATCAACGGCCATGACGATGCGCTCGAGCCTTGGCCGTACGATCCGGAAGAGGCGAAAAAGCTCATCGAAGAGGCGCGCGCGGCGGGTGTCGCGGTCGACACCGAGATCAAGCTCATCGGGCGAAACGGCATCTATCCGAACGGCGCCGAAGCGATGGAGGCGATGATGACGATGTGGCAGGACGCCGGCCTCAACGTCAAGCTGACCATGCTCGATGTCGCCGACTGGCTGCGCTATCTGCAAAAGCCGTTCCCGGCGGAGCGCGGCCCCAATCTCCTGCAGATGATGCATGACAACAACAAGGGCGATGCGGCCTTCACGGTGCCGATCTTCTATCGATCGAGCGGCAGCTACTCGACCTTGGCCGATCCGGCATTCGACAAGCAGATAGACGAGGCATTGGCGGCGACCGGCGAAGCCCGCACCAACAGCTTCAAGGCGATCTTCGGCAAGGCCCGCAACGAAGTGGTCGCGGACATCCCGATGTTCCACATGATCGGCTACACCCGGGTTGGCACCAGGCTGGAATGGAAGCCCGATATCACCACCAACAGCGAAATACCGCTGGCCAATATCGCCATCAAAGACTGAGCGATACGGGGGCGCCAGGCGGTCGTCGCCCTGCGCCCCCGACCCGTTGCCTCCGTCGATATCCGCCGAAGGGCATCCGAAATGATAACCTATCTTGGACGCCGGGCGTCGCACAGCATCCTGTCGGTCATCGGTCTTTTGACCTTGGTTTTTTTCCTGACACGGCTCACCGGCGATCCTTCCGCCTTGTACCTGCCTCTGGACTCGACTGCGGAAGCTCGGGCCGCGTTCGCGCGGTTGAACGGCCTCGATCAGCCGATCCATTGGCAGTTTCTGGGATATCTGCGCGATCTGCTGCAGCTGGATTTCGGTGAATCGCTGCGCCAGAACCGCTCGGCGATGCAGGTCGCGCTCGAGGCGTTCCCGGAAACGCTGAAGCTGGCCGTCGTCGCGATCACGCTGTCGACCGCCTTGGCAATCCTTGTCGGCTCGCTGGCGGCCGCGCGGCCGGGCAGCATCTTCGACCGTATCGCCAGCCTCGTCTCGCTGGCCGGCGCAAGCGCGCCGGATTTCTGGGTCGCCATCGTCGGCATCCTTGTCTTCGCCGTGGGGCTCGGGCTTTTGCCGACATCGGGCACCGGCACCTGGGTCCACTGGATCATGCCGACCTTCGTGCTGATGCTTCGCCCTTTCGGTCTCCTGGTGCAGGTCGTGCGCGGAACCATGCTGTCGGCGCTTGCCTCTCCATACATCAAGACCGCAAGGGCCAAGGGCCTGCCGCGGCAGAAGATCATCTTCGGCCATGCGCTTCGCAACTCGCTGCTGCCCGTCGTCACGGTCGCCGGCGACCTGGCGACCAGCCTTGTCAACGGCGCCGTCGTCGTGGAGTCGATATTCGGCTGGCCCGGCATCGGCAAGCTGATGATCGATTCGATCATCCAGCGCGATTTTGCCGTCGTCCAGTCGACCATTCTGGTGACGGCAACCGCCATCTTCATCCTCAACATCGCGATCGACCTGCTCTACGCGGTTCTCGATCCGCGCATCCGGTACTGAGCCATGACGATCATCACCCCCGACATCAAGCCGGCGGCCGTTCCAGGCAGCGGTCGCGTGCTTTTCGCCTATTTGAAGCGCGACAGGCTTGCGCTCGCCGCTGCTATTTTCCTGGCGATCGTCGTCATCGCATCGGTCCTTGGCCCGTGGCTGGTGGGCGACGCCGCATCGCGGCTCGGGCTGCGCCAGCGCAACCTCGCCCCGTTCTCGCTGGCCAGCGGCTGGATCTACGTCCTTGGCGCCGACACCCTCGGCCGGCCGATCGTGGCCAGGCTGATTGTCGGCGCGCAGAACACGTTCGGCATTGCCGCGGCGGCGGTGTTCGCGTCAATGCTGGTCGGTGGAACGCTGGGCCTGATAGCGGGCTATTCGGAGCGCTGGTACAGTCATCTCATCCTGCGCCTGGCCGATGTCGTCATGAGCTTTCCCTCGCTGCTGCTGGCGCTCATCGTGCTCTACACACTGGGCCCAAGCATCACCAACCTGGTGATCGTTCTCGCCGTCACGCGCATGCCGATCTACCTCAGAACGGCGCGCGCGGAAGTGCTGGAGCTGCGCGAGCGCATGTTCGTCAGCGCCGCGCGAGCCATGGGCGCGAAGCCGGCCCGGATCATCATCCGGCACATCGCCCCCCTGGTCCTGCCGACATTGGTGACGATTTCAGCCATTGATTTCGCGACCGTCATTTTGTCGGAATCGGCGCTGAGTTTCCTTGGCCTCGGCATTCAGCCACCGGACTTCACGTGGGGTGCGATGGTGGCAAACGGCCGCGGTTATCTCGCCACCGCCTGGTGGATCGCATTCTGGCCAGGCCTTGCAATCATGCTGACGACGCTGTCGCTCAACATCCTCTCGAACTGGGCGCGCACCGTTGCCGATCCGCAGCAACGCTGGCGCCTCCAGACATTGCGAAAAGCTGCCCGATGAGCAACGCGACCATTCTCAAGGTCGAGGGCCTGACCGTCGATTTTCTTTCGGATGATCAACCGGTACGCGCCGTCGACGATGTCTCTTTCCACGTCAGCCGTGGCGAGACGCTGGTGATCCTCGGCGAAAGCGGTTCGGGAAAGAGCGTCAGCACCAGCACGGTGATGGATCTCATCGACTGCCCGCCAGGCGATATCGCGGCCGGCTCCTGCCTCTTCGACGGCGTCGAACTGTCAGGCCTCGGCGCCGAGGCGCGCCGAAGCATCAACGGCCGCAGGATTGCGATGATCTTTCAGGATCCGCTCGCCTATTTGAACCCGGTCTACACGGTGGGGCGCCAGATCGAGGAGGTCTTTGAGAGCCACGGTGCGGCAGCCGGCAAGGGCGCACGCGCCAAGACGATAGAGCTGCTTCGGCGCGTCGGCATTCCGGAGTCGGAAAACCGCGTCGACTTCTATCCGCATCAGTTCTCGGGCGGACAACGCCAGCGCGTGATGATTGCCATGGCGATCGCGCTGAAACCGGACATCCTGATTGCCGATGAGCCGACGACCGCTCTGGACGTCAGCGTGCAAGCGCAGATCCTCGATCTGCTGCGCGATCTCCAGCGCGAAACCGGCATGGCGTTGATCATGATCACCCATGACCTCGAAGTCGCCGCGTCCATGGCGGACCGGATTATCGTCATGAACGGCGGCAAGGTCGTCGAGACGGGCATCGCCAGGGAGGTCTTCAGCAATCCGCAGCACGCCTATACCCGCCGCCTCATCGCCGCCCTGCCCGACGGCAACGCAGCGGAGGCGCCCAACAGGCGTTCGACGGCGATCGCCGGCGAGACGCTGCTCAAGGTGGAACATCTCACCAAACATTATGAGCTTGCTTCCGGAGCTTTTAGCAGCAAGCGGACGTTCAAGGCGGTGGACGACATAAGCTTTGAGGTCAGGAGAGGAGAAACGCTCGGCATCGTCGGCGAGTCCGGGTCCGGCAAATCGAGCGTCGCGCGCATGCTGCTGGGGCTGATCGCGCCAAGCGCCGGTAGCGCGGTCTTTGCCGGTGAGAACATCTTCGACATGAATGGGACGCGCCTTATGGCGTTTCGGCGCAAGGTCCAGATGGTCTTCCAGGATCCGTACGGATCGATGAATCCGCGCATGCGCGTTTATTCGATCATTTCCGAGCCCTGGGTGATCCACCGCGATATCCTGCCGAAGGACAGGTGGAAGGCTCGCGTGGCAGAGCTCCTGGAATTGGTTGGGCTGTTGCCAGAGCACGCCGAGCGCTACCCGCACCAGTTTTCCGGCGGCCAGCGACAGCGCATCGCCATTGCGCGCGCACTTGCCAGCGAGCCGGAACTGATCGTCTGCGACGAGGCGGTTTCGGCCCTCGACGTCTCTATCCAGGCGCAGGTGATCGAACTTTTGGCCGACCTCAGGACGAGGCTCGGCCTCTCCTATATTTTCATCACCCACGATCTGCCGATCGTGCGCCATTTCGCCGACCGGATCATGGTCATGAAAGACGGAAAGATTGTCGAGGAAGGCCAAACCGCGGCGCTGTTCGGGGTGCCTCGCCACGACTATACGCAAAGCCTGTTGCAGGCTGTGCCTAAGCCCAAATGGCTTACGCAGGCTCAATAGTTCCTGGATATCGGCCTCGATTGTCCGCGCGCGCCCAGCTAGCGTTGCCGACTGATGGGCCGAATGCGCTTGACAAAATGGCGATCGCCCGCTCAATTTGACCCATTCACCAGGGGGGTCCCGGCAAGGGGCTGAGATACTGCTGGCTTTCGCGGCGCAGTGACCCGTTGAACCTGATCCAGTTCATACTGGCGTAGGGACGGTGCAAGCGCTTTGCGGGAGTCCATGCCCGAAAACCTGTAAGCAGGCCAACCAGAGCGTCTTTTCATCCTTCCGGCACAGAACTGGGTCTCCAATGCATGAGCAAAGGAGCCTCAAGATGAATGCCATTTCCCCCGCCGTGTCGACGGGACCGCTGCCTGCCTCACGGAAAATCCACAAGTCCGGCGTCCTCTATCCGCACATCAAGGTGCCGATGCGGGAAATCGCCGTCCATCCGACGGCAGGCGAACCGCCTGTCACCGTTTACGATCCGTCCGGCCCCTATACGGACCCGACTGTCGTAACCAGCATCGAAAAGGGCCTCGCCAGGTTTCGCCATGAATGGGTGACGGTGCGCGGCGACGTCGAATTCCACAATGCCCGCAGTGTCAGGCCGGAGGACAACGGCTTTGCGTCAGGTGAGCGCCTGACGCCGGAATTTCCCGTGCGCCACCGGCCGCTAAAGGCAAAAACGGGCAAAGCGGTGACGCAGCTTGCCTATGCGCGCGCCGGGATCATCACCCCCGAAATGGAGTTCGTCGCCATTCGCGAGAATCTCGGCCGCGAGAGCTTACGCGGCGGGATACAGCGCGACGGCAACTCTTTCGGCGCGGCGATCCCGGACTTCGTCACGCCGGAATTCGTGCGCGACGAGATAGCGCGCGGACGGGCTATCATTCCCGCCAACATCAACCACCCGGAGAGCGAGCCGATGATCATCGGCCGCAATTTCCTGGTCAAGATCAATGCCAATATCGGCAATTCAGCCGTCACCTCGTCGATGGCCGAAGAGGTCG
The DNA here is from genome assembly GCF_055811215.1 of Mesorhizobium sp. WSM4819. NCBI lineage: Bacteria > Pseudomonadati > Pseudomonadota > Alphaproteobacteria > Hyphomicrobiales > Phyllobacteriaceae > Mesorhizobium > Mesorhizobium sp. WSM4819. Next base: position 206,737 of record NZ_JBVVQO010000006.1, on the reverse strand, counting down.
AAAAAATGGTCTGGGCGATCCGCTGGGGAGCCGACACCGTCATGGACCTGTCGACCGGTCGCAACATCCACAACATCCGCGAATGGATCGTCCGCAATTCGCCTGTGCCGATCGGAACCGTGCCGCTCTACCAGGCGCTTGAGAAGGTCGGAGGGATCGCTGAGGACCTGACCTGGGAAATCTACCGCGATACGCTGATCGAACAGGCCGAACAGGGCGTCGACTATTTCACCATCCATGCCGGTGTGCGGCTGCACTACATCCCGCTGACGGTCGACCGGGTCACCGGCATCGTGTCGCGCGGCGGCTCCATCATGGCCAAGTGGTGCCTGCATCACCACCGCGAAAGCTTCCTCTACGAGCATTTCGAGGAAATCTGCGACATCTGCCGCGCTTACGACGTGTCGTTCTCGCTCGGCGATGGCCTTCGTCCCGGCTCGATCGCCGACGCCAACGACGCGGCGCAGTTCGCCGAATTGGAAACGCTCGGCGAGTTGACAAAGGTCGCCTGGGCCAAGGATTGCCAGGTCATGATCGAGGGGCCGGGCCATGTTCCGATGCACAAGATCAAGGAGAATATGGACAGGCAGCTCGAAGTCTGCGGCGAGGCGCCCTTCTACACGCTTGGGCCGCTGACCACCGACATCGCACCCGGCTACGACCACATCACCTCAGGCATAGGTGCTGCGATGATCGGCTGGTACGGCACGGCGATGCTCTGCTATGTCACGCCCAAGGAACATCTCGGTCTCCCGGACCGCAACGACGTCAAGACGGGCGTCATCACCTACAAGATAGCCGCGCACGCCGCCGACCTTGCCAAGGGACATCCGACGGCGAAGGTGAGGGATGACGCCCTTTCCCGCGCACGCTTCGAGTTTCGTTGGGAAGACCAGTTCAACCTGTCGCTCGACCCCGAAACCGCGCGCTCCTTCCACGACGAGACCTTGCCGAAGGAGGCGCACAAGCTGGCGCATTTCTGCTCGATGTGCGGGCCGAAATTCTGCTCGATGCGCATCTCCCACGACATTCGGGCCGAGGCACAGAAAGAGGGCATGGCGGCGATGGCCGCGAAGTACCGCGAGGGCGGCAATCTTTACATGCCAGTGGACGGCGAACCGCCCATGCCGAAGATGCCGGAGCCGTCATGAGGCTGCTGGTCAAAGGGGCCGGCGTCGCCGGCCTCACCGCCGCCTTCGAACTCGCCGCCCGCGGTGCTGCGGTAACCATTGCCGAGACCCGGCATGGCCTTGGCGGCAACGCATCATGGATGGCCGGCGGCATGCTGGCGCCCTGGTGCGAGCGCGAAAGCGCCGAGCAGCCGGTGCTGGATCTCGGACGCGATGCCGCCGACTGGTGGGATGCGGTCCTGCCGGGTCATGTCACGCGGGCCGGAACGCTCGTTTTGGCAATGCCGCGGGATGCGGGCGAACTCGCCCGGTTTGCAAGCCGCACGTCGGGTCATCGGCGGGTCGACGAAGACGAAATCGCGCTCCTGGAACCCGATCTCGCCGGCCGCTTCCGTCGCGGGCTGTTCTTTCCGGGCGAGGCCCAGCTCGACCCACGCCGAGCAATGGCGGCGCTGCATGAAAAACTCGCCGGAAGCGGCGTCGAGTTCCGCTTCGGAGTGGACGCCCGGCACATGACGGGATTCGACCGCGAGATCGACTGCATGGGAATGGCGTCCAGCGATGAAAGGCTTCGCGGCGTGCGCGGCGAGATGCTGATCCTGCGTACACCGGACATCTCGCTGTCGCGCCCGGTCAGGCTGCTGCACCCGCGTTTGCCGCTCTATCTGGCGCCGCGCGCCGACCACCATTTCATGGCGGGTGCAACGATGGTCGAGAGTCTGTCCACGGAGCCGGTCACGGTGCGGGCGATGATGGAGCTCCTGAACGCCGCCTATTCGGTTCATCCCGCCTTTGGCGAGGCCGCGATCGTTGAGACGGGCGTCGGCATTCGCCCGGCGTTTTCCGACAACCTGCCGCGCGTCGAAGCGCATGGCAGGACCGTCGCGATCAACGGGCTCTACCGCCATGGTTTCCTTCTGGCCCCCGCCATGGCGCGCCGGGCGGCCGACCTTGTTTTCGATTCTGACAAACCGGTGGAACTTGCTGATGAAACTGACGGTCAACGGCGAAGCGCATGAGATCACCGCCGCCACCCTGGCGGAGCTTCTCGCGGCGCTTGACTACGAAGGCAACTGGCTTGCAACGGCCGTGAACAGCGACCTTGTGCACGCGACTGAGCGGGCGCTGTTCCAACTGAAGGACGGCGACCGGATCGAAATCCTCTCACCCATGCAAGGAGGTTAGTAACGTGATCGAGCTTTACGGAACCAAGCTTTCGTCGCGCCTGCTTCTCGGCACCGCACAATACCCCTCGCCCGCCATTCTTGCCGATGCGGTCAAGGCATCCTGCGCGTCCGCGGTGACCGTCTCATTGCGCCGCGAAATGGCCGGCGGCAAGGGTGGCGAGAAATTCTGGTCGCTTATCCAATCGCTGCGGCTGCATGTCCTGCCCAACACCGCCGGTTGTCACTCCGTCAAGGAAGCCGTCACGACCGCAAAGATGGCGCGCGAGGTTTTTGGCACGAACTGGATCAAGCTCGAGGTGATCGGCAATCATGACACGCTGCAGCCTGACGTCTTCGGCTTGGTCGAGGCCGCGCGAATCCTGTGCGACGACGGGTTTGCTGTATTTCCTTACACGACGGACGATCTCGTCGTCGCCGAGCGATTGCTGGAAGCCGGATGCGGGGTGCTCATGCCCTGGTGCGCGCCGATCGGTTCTGCGCTTGGACCGGTAAATATCACCGCGCTCCGCTCGATGCGCGGCCATTTCCCGGATGTCCCGCTGATCGTGGATGCGGGCCTCGGCCGCCCATCTCACGCGGCTCTCGTGATGGAACTCGGCTTCGACGCGGTGCTCCTCAACACGGCAGTGGCCAAGGCCGCCGATCCGATCGGCATGGCGCGCGCGTTCGGCAAGGCGGTCGATGCCGGCCGTGAGGCCTATCGCTCCGGCCTGCTCGAGCCGCGCGACCTCGCCGTCCCATCGACGCCGACAATCGGCCGGGCAGTCTTTCAATGAAACTCGATCCTTTTTATCTGATCGTCGACAGCGCCGCCTGGATTGAAAGGCTGGCGCCGCTCGGCGTCAGGCTGGTGCAGCTTCGCGTCAAGAACCTCGACGAGGCTGAGTTGCGCGCCGATATCCGCAAGGCGAAGGCCTTGTGCGCCCGTTACAAATGCCAGCTCATCATCAATGACTTCTGGCGGCTGGCGATCGAGGAGGACTGCGATTTCATTCATCTCGGACAGGAAGATCTGCAAGCGGCGGACCTTACCCGGATCAGGGCTCGGGGTCTCCGTCTCGGCCTCAGCACGCACGACTATCTCGAACTCGAAACAGCCCTTGCCGCCAGACCGGACTATATCGCGCTCGGCCCAGTCTATCCGACCATCCTGAAACAGATGAAATGGGCGCCGCAGGGGCTCGAACGGCTTGGCGAATGGAAGCGCCGGATCGCGCCGACACCTCTGGTCGCGATTGGCGGCCTCAATCCCGACCGGATCGAAGGCGTCTTCGGTGCCGGTGCGGACAGCGCCGCGGTAGTGACCGACATCACATTGGATGCCGATCCGGAAGCGCGAACGCGCCAGTGGATCGAAAAGACGAGCCGATGGCGTTGAGGCGCGAACCGCATGTGCTTGTCGTCGGCGGATCGGACTCCAGCGGCGGCGCCGGCATAGTCCGCGACATTGAGACGATCTCCGCCCTCGACTTGCGCACCTGCCTTGCCATTACCACCGTGACGGTGCAGACGCATGAAGCCGTCACGCAAATCCACAATTTGCAACCCGGTCTGGTGGCCGATCAGATGCGTGCCGCGCTGCAAGCCAATGCGGTCGGGGCGATCAAAATCGGCATGCTCGCGACGGAGCAAACCATCGTCGCCGTCGCGGATGTGCTGCGCCAAAACCCACAGATACCGGCAGTCATCGACCCGGTGCTGGTCTCTTCTTCGGGTTGGCCGCTTCTGGACACAGGCGCTATCGGCGTCCTGAAGCATGAACTCATCCCGCTTTGCCGTCTCGTCACACCCAACCTCATCGAACTGGCTGTCCTTGCCGGCTCAGACCTGGCCATCGACGAGGACGGCGCATTGCAACAAGGTCAGAAATTGCTCACCGCCGGATTGCAGGCCCTGCTGATCAAGGGCGGCCACGCCGCGGGGTGTCGATCGACGGACGTCCTGCTGCGCACCGATCAAGAGCCCATCCGCTTCGATGCGCCGCGTCTTGACGGATCGATGCGCGGGACGGGTTGCGCGCTGGCCAGCGCCATCGCCGCGCACCTGGCAAACGGAAGCCTGCTTGAAGACGGCGTGCGCAAAAGCAAGCTGTTGGTTTTCGAGAAGCTTCGGAAATCGATCTCTCGGGATTGAGGCGGTTGAGCTTGGCGGGGGCTTTTCTGGGCAGCAAGCTGGCGGCCGGTTCTTCGCCTTCCTTCGGAGAATCGCGTTGTCGGGTCTTGTCTCAAGCGATGTCGTCGCGAATGCAGGCCTTCAAATGGCCATCGGACGTTGTTGCCCGTAATGGCGGGACGATGCCGGCGCAAGCGTCGAGGGCAACCGGGCAGCGGGTTCGGAAAACACACCCGGTCGGCGGATTTGCCGGGCTTGGAATGTCGCCCTTCAGCACCTGCCGGCCTTGCCTGGCCAGCGGGTCGAGCGACGGAATGGCCGAGAGCAGCGCGCGCGTATAGGGATGCTGCGGCCGGGCATAGAGCGCGGCAGCAGGCGCGACTTCCATGATGCGGCCGAGGTAGAGAACTATCACCGTGTCGCAGATATATTCGACGACGGCCAGGTCATGCGAAATGAACAGCATGGTTAGGCCGAGCCGGACCTGCAGGTCGCGCAAAAGATTGATGATCTGCGCCTGAATGGAGACATCGAGGGCAGAGACCGGCTCGTCGGCGACGATGAATTCGGGTTCGAGCGTAAGCGCCCGGGCGATACCAATGCGCTGGCGCTGCCCGCCCGAAAATTCGTGGGCGTAGCGATCATAGGCATCGACTGGCAACTCAACAGCAGCAAGCGCCTTCTCAGCCTTCGCCCGCCGCTCGCGTCTGCTGCCGATGCCCTGAATATCGAGGCCTTCGGTCAGGATCTGACCGATGCTCATGCGCGGCGACAGGCTGGCGAACGGATCCTGGAAAATATACTGCATCTTGCGGCGCTGGCGGGCCAGCGGCCCGGCGCTCAGCTTGGTGATATCGACGCCGTCAAACCTTATTTCGCCGGTCGTCGGCTCGATGAGACGCAGCACCGAGCGGCCGATCGTGGTCTTGCCAGACCCGGATTCGCCGACGAGGCCGACCACCTGGCCGCGCGCGATGTCGAAGGAAATATCGTCCAGCGCCCTGACGACAGGACCGCGCGAGAACGCCGTCGGCGCAAAATGCTTGGTCAGGTTCCTGACTGAAAGGAAGGGAGCGTCCACTGTCAGAGATCCTCCCAGCGCAAACAGCGGCTTTGCTGGGTCGACGTCGCCGCGAACAATGGCGGTACAGCAGTGCGGCAGGCATCGACAGCCAAGGCGCAACGCGGCGCGAAAGAGCAGCCCTTGGGCAGCAAGGCAAGCGATGGAACATTGCCGGCGATGGTCGGCAGCGGCGTTCCTGCTGCCTTGAGCGTAGTGGCTTGGCCAAGCCGCGGCACCGAACGCATCAGCCCGGCGGTGTAGGGATGACGCGGACGGTTGAACACCTCGCTCACCGGACCCGATTCCACGATGCGCCCGGCATACATCACCGCGACCCGGTCGGCGATCTCGGCAACGACGCCGAGATTGTGCGTGACGAACAGAATGCCCATGCCGCGTTGCGCCTGCAGCGCGGCCAGCAGGTCGAGAATCTGGGCCTGGATGGTGACGTCGAGGGCGGTGGTCGGCTCGTCGGCGATCAACAAGGTCGGATCGCACGACAAGGCCATGGCGATGGTGGCGCGCTGGCGCATCCCTCCCGACAGCTCATGCGGGTATTGCCGCGCCCGCCGACCAGGGTCGGGAATTCCGACCTGAGCCAGCAGCCGCACGGCATCAGTGGCCGCATCACGGTGCGATCTGCCGAGATGGATGCGGATCGGCTCGGCGATCTGTTCGCCGATGCTGTAGACCGGATTGAGGCTGGTCATCGGCTCCTGGAACACCATGCCGATGTCGTTGCCGCGCACCTTGCGCAGCGACTCGGGATCGAGGCCGGTCAGTTCGGTGACCGTGCCGTCCCTGCGCCGCAACGCGATCGAGCCCTCGGCAATGCGTCCGACCTTCTTCGGCAGCAGGCCGATGATCGACAGGCTGGTGACCGACTTGCCCGATCCCGACTCGCCGACCAGCGCAACCGTCTCGCCCGAACCTATCACCAGGTCGACGTCCTGCACGGCGGCGATGTCGCGTCCGGCGATACGGAACACCGCCCGCAGACCGGAAATCGAGAGGATCGGAGCGTCCACGGTCAGCGCAGCAAGCCGACGTCGCGAAGGATGATGTCGACCTTTGCGGCTTCCTCGTCGTTCAGGCTGCGTTGCGGCCGCGCCATGGTGTTGGAGGCGATGATGCCGAGGCTCCTCATCGCGGTCTTGAAGGCACCGACCCCGGCCGAGCCGGCGCTCGTCCTGCCGAGCGAGATCCAGACGATCTCGAACAGCTTCAACAGCCGCTCCTGCTCCAGGCGGGCCTCGGCGTGCTGACCCGCCTGCATCAGGTTCCACAGCCTGACGTAGCCGTGCGGGTCGACATTGGCGAGGCCCGGCACGACCCCATGCGCGCCCATGGCAAGCACGCTGTCGACCAGGATCTCGGACCCGGTCATGCCGAAAAAATTCGGGTCGTTGGCCATGTCCTTGAGCACATAACGCAGATTGCCGTCGTCACCGCTGGAATCCTTGATGCCGGCGATAACGCCCTCGCTGGCAAGGCCGACGGTGGTCTGGCGCTCCAGCTTGACATGGACGCAGACCGGGATGTCGTAGGCGATGATCGGGATGTCGACTGCGTCCTTGATGTAGCGGAAGTGATCGCCGATCTCGGGCTGGCTGGTGCGGGCATAGAACGGCGCGGTGACCACGACTGCGTCAGCGCCGGCCGATCTGGCGATCAGGGCGTGGTTGATGACGCGATCGGTTGTCGGGTCGATGACTCCGGCGAAGATCGGAACGCGGCCATTGTTGACCTTGACCGCGTGCTCGATGATGGCCCGGCGGCCGGCCTCGTCATGGAAGACCACCTCGCTGGTCGAGCCGAGCACGAACAGGCCGTGAACGCCGCCGTCGAGCAGGTTTTCGATGGTCCGCGTGAACGACGCAAAATCGACACTGAGATCGGAATGGAGTGGGGTGACGACGGGTGGCACGACACCGGTAAACAGGGGCATTTTTTCAAAAACCTTCAGGTCAGTTGAGATCGGAACGAGGGTCGAATGCATCGCGCAGGCCATCGCCGATGAAGTTGATGGCCAGCACGGTGAGCACGAGTACGGCGCCGGGAAACATCCATTGCCAGGGGTATTGCTCGAGCACCACGGTGGAGCGGGCGAGATTGAGCATGTTGCCCCAACTGGCTTCGGGCGGTGCGATGCCGAGGCCGAGGAAGGAAAGGCCGGCTTCGAGCAGAATGGCATTGGCGATCTGCAGCGTGGCGTAGACGACAAGAATGTCGATGCAGTTCGGCAGGCCGTGGCGGAACAGGAGATGCGGCAGCCCCGCCCCCATGCCACGGGCGGCGACGACGAAGTCACGCTCGCGCAGCTCGAGCAGCCGGGCGCGCACCATGCGCGACAGCACCGGCCAGGAGAGCAGCGAGATCACCAGGATGGTCGGCGCGATGCCGGTGCCGGCGATCGAAGCGAGCACGAGCAGGAAGATCACCGGCGGCAGGGTCATGGCGAGGTCGACGAAGCGCATCACCGTGCCGTCGACAAGGCGCCCGCCGAAGCTGGCGACAGCGCCGACCAGAAAGCCGATGACGATCGAGATGGCGACCGAGCAGACGGCGACCAGCAGCGAGATCCGTCCGCCTTGCAGCAGCCGGGCCATGACGTCGCGGCCGACGCCGTCGCTGCCTAGCCAATGAATGGCGGACGGCCCCTTGTTGATCGCCCTGAGATCGATGGCGTTGGGGCTGAACGGCCACCACAGGGGATAGGTCGAGACCGCCAGCAGAATGGGGACGACGATAAGCAGACCGGCGCGCGCCGCACGATTTTCAAAGAACCGGCCGAGCGCGCGGCGAAGCGGCCCCTTGGTTTGCGGCCCGGCTGTCGGGTCGATTGTCGGAGCTGGTGCGGTGATCGTCATCACGACACCTGGATGCGCGGGTCGACGACGGCATAGACGATATCGGTCAGGAGATTGACCAGAATGACGCAGATGCCGATTACCAGAGTGGCGCCCATGATCACCGGGTAGTCCCTTGTGCCGACGGCGTTGACCAGCAGCAGGCCCATGCCCGGCCAGTTGAACACGCTTTCGAGGAAGATGGCGCCGCCGATCGCTATGCCGACCGTCGACCCGATCAGGGTGATGACCGGTAAAAGCGCATTGCGGGTTGCATGCTTGATGATCACCCAGAATTCGCGCACGCCCTTGGCACGTGCGGTCCGCACATAGTCCTGGTTGAGCACTTCCAGCAGCGACGCGCGCATGTAGCGCATGATCAGCGCGGCGTGTCCGATGGACAGCAGGCAGGCGGGCAGGACCAGGTGCGCGAGCACGTCCGCTAAGGAAAAAGGCGCGCCGGCGGTCTGCATGCCGCCTGATGGCGCCCAGCGCAGCAGCACCGAGAAAAAGTACAGTCCCAGAAGTGCCGTCAGAAACGCCGGGCTGGAGATGCCGACGAAGGAAACCACCGACAGCGCGATGTCGGGCAGCGTGTTGCGGCGGACGGCGCTGAAGATGCCGGCGGAAATGCCGAGCACGATGGCGATGGCCAGGCCGGTGCCCATTAACAGCGCGGTCGGGCCGATGCGCTCCATGACCAGCGGCAGCACGCCAACGCCGCTGCGCTGGATCGAATAGCCGAAGTCGCCGCCGAGCGCAGCGCGAAGCCAGGCGAGGTATTGCACGGGAAGCGGCTGGTCGAGCCCAAGCCGGTCGCGCAGGACTTCGAGGTCGGAAGCCGACATCGGGCTGGACGGATTGATATAGGCATCGATCGGATCGCCGGGCGCCAGCCGCAGAAGGATGAAGATGAGGACGCTCAGGGCGACCAGCATCAACAGTCCTGTAGCGCTGCGGCGGGCAATGAAACTCAGCATTGGCTGTCCGTGGCGATGGTGAGCGGAGCCGGCATCGTGCCGGCCCGTATCATTGGCGGGCCGGAATGGCCCGCCAGCCGTTTTACTGGATGTCCCAGCGTTCCGGGTGAGCCGCATAGGGACCGCCGCCCGGCGCCGGCGTCCAGACAAAGTCACGCAGCTTGTTGGAGGCTACGCCATAGCGGTTGGCCACCCATAATGTCGCCCAGGGCAGATCCTTGTTCATCACCTTGCAGACTTGCTGCCAGGATTGATCGATCTTGGCCGGATCGGTCTGGGCGAGCGCAGCGTCCAACGCGGCGCTGAGATCATCGAACTCGATGCGCATGGTGTTGAAGCCTGCCGGCGGAATCTGGGACTTGTTGAGACCCGGGCTGATGCCGGCCGGATTGGGACCGTTCTGCAGGCCGGCATAGACCATCGCAAACGCGTTCCAGTCCGGCGTGCCTTCCTTGTAGACGATGCCGTTATAAGTCGGCGTATCGACGACGCGCGGCACCACATTGATCCCGACCTCGGCCAGCATCGACTGGATGGCAGCCATCACGTTGGCGGCTTGCGGCGAGCCGTAATAGGTCAGCAAGGTGATCGGCTTGTCGCCGTTGATCTTGTCCCAGCCGGCCTCGGCAAGCAGAGCCTTGGCTTTGGCCGGATCATAGGCATAGGGTTCGAGGCCTTCGGGAAGCAGGTGCGGCGCGACGTAGCCGCAATTCGCCGGCTTGGCCGCGCCGCCATAGAGGCTCTCGATGATGGCATTGCGATCGATCGCGTACATGATCGCCTGGCGCACGCGAACATCCTTAAAGAGCTCGACCTTCTGGTTGAGGCCGATGTAGTTGACCACATAGGAGGCGCCCTCGATCACCTTGAAATTGCTGTCGCTCTTGAAGGTTACCGCGTCGTCGGGCTCGACATAGGTGAACTGGATTTCGCCGGCGCGCAGCGCCGCAACGGCCGCCGCCGGGCTCTCGAAATATCGGTTGATGAGCACGTCGACCTTCGGCTTGCCGCCGCGATAGTCGTCATCCGCGGCCAGTTCGACATATTGATCGCTGACATAGCGCTTGAACTTGAAGGGGCCGGTGCCGACCGGCGTCGTGGACCACCAGGTGCTCGTAGCCAGCGTTTCCGGCGGCATCGCGGCCAGGGCATGCTCCGGCAGGATCATCACCTGCGAGAGAATCGACAGGAAGGAGCCGTTGGGCTTCGACAATTTGACGACCACGGTGCGATCGTCCGGCGCGTCGACCGACGCGATGTCGCCGAGGCGCGCGGCAAACAGGCTGCCGGAGGCCTTGTTCCTGGCGAGCTCAAGCGTGAACTTGACGTCCTTGGACGTGAACGGCTTGCCGTCGTGCCAGCTCTCCTGGGCAAGGTTGAACGTGTAGGTCAGCTTGTCGTCGCTGACTTTGTAGTCCTTGGCCAGATCGCCTTCGAGTTCGGTCAGTTCGGCGTTGTAGATGACCAGCGGTTCAAAATAGGTGCTGAGCCAGGTAAAGCCGCCGGTCGCAGCCAACGGATTGAAGTTCTTGGGAAAGCCGCCGGGGCCGACATCGAAGCCTCCGGTGATGGTCTTGGCGCCCTGTGCCTGGACGCTGGTGGCAAGGCTAATGCCGCCGAGCAGCAGCCCGGTGATGGCCAGATGACGAGCTATAGTTCTGATGCGCATGGTTTCCTCCCTTGGCATTGTCAGGTAGTTCGGCGTTGGGTCAGGTAATCCGGTTTTTGGCGATCACTTGCTGAATACCCCTGTAGTGGTCGTCGAGGCGCTCGCGCGCCCGGTCGACGTCCTTGGCGGCGACCGCCTCGACGATCTCGTGATGGTCGCGCCAGGTCGCCAGCGGCGTCGGATTGTCGAGGCTGGTGAAATTCGAGGCCTTGTTGAACGCCACCCAGAAGATGTCGATCAGCGCGCTCAACATGTGATTGTTCTGGCAGCGGAACAGCAACTGATGGAATTGCTGGTCCTCTTCGGCAAAGCTCTCCTGGCGCTCGGCGCGCCGCCGCATGCTTTCGGTCAGCTGGCGCAGCGCGGCGATGTCTTCGGCGCTGATCATCTCGATGGTTTTTGCGATCAGGCCGGTTTCAAGGACACGGCGGATCTCGCGCAGTTCCTCGACGTCGCGCAGCGAATCCTGCAGGCCGTATGCCAGATTATCCAGCAACGGCTTGAACGAGAATTCCTTGACGAACACGCCAATGCCGCGACGCGTCTCCAGAATGCCGATCGACTCCAGTGCCTTGATCGCTTCGCGCACCGAGTTGCGGCCGACGGCGAGCCGCTGCGCCAGGAAGGTCTCCGGAGGCAAGGGGTCCCCCGCCTTGAGCTGGTTGCTCTGGATATATTTCCTCAGGCTCTCCTGCACGCTGACGTGAAGCAGCGGCGGTCGGGCCAGCGGTTCGATCGATTTTTGGTCCGGGTTCAACTTGGGTTCCGAGCTCAACTTGGGTTCCGGCATTTTTCTCCCAGCGCCGCTGCAATTGCGGCCGATGGCGCGTCGCAAAGCGGTCGATGCTTGTAGCATAGCGACTTGTAGGATATCCTGCAAGCAAGAGGATTACACGCTGAATGAAAGTCGTCCTGGCCGGCTCAAGCCATTGGCACGCCGAAATGCATCTCGACGCTGCACGTTTTTGCGGCGCCGAGATTGCCGGCATCTGGGATGAGGACGCGCAGCATGCGCGCGCCTTCGCGACGCGCCAGCATTTGCCGTTCATCGCCGACTTTGCGAAAATCCTCTCCAGCCCGCCGGACGCGATCCTGCTGATGGGACACCCTTCGGCGGTGCCGGCGCGGGCGCGTGCCGTCATCGAAGCCGGCATACCGCTGATCCTGGAAAAGCCGGCGGCCAGCAGCACCGCAGCGTTGGCCGCGCTCAGCGAGTTGGCGAGGCAGCACCAGGCCTTTGTCAGCGTTCCCCTGCCCAACCGCTTTGGGCCGGCCGCCACTGCCTTTGAACGGTTGCGCAGCCAAGGCCGCGCCGGTGCGGTTGCGCATTGCCAGTTCCGGTTGGTCAATGGCCCGCCGCAGCGCTATGCCGCCGACGGCGTCGCCTGGGTGATGGATCCGGCGATCGGTGGCGGCGGCGCGCTGAGGAACCTCGGCATACACGGCGTTGACGCCGCGCTCGGCCTGGCAACCGGCGCACTCAGGCTAAAAACCGTTTCGATCGAGAACCGCATTCACCGTGCCCCGGTCGAGGACCATGCGCTGCTTGTACTGGAAGACGCTGCCGGAGCATTGTTCGTCGTCGAGGCCGGGTACACTTTTGCTTCGATGCGCCCCGGCGGCGATTTTGAATGGCGTATCGTTAGTGAGAATGCGACCGTCATCGACTATGGCGAGCGCGCCTTCTGTGCGACCCTCGACGATGGCGCTATCATCGAATTGCCGATCGAATTACCGGCGACGCGCTACCGCCTGTGCATGAGCGACACGCTCGACCGGCTGGTTCGAAAAGCGCCGCCGGCGACTTCGATCGATGACTATGTTGCGGCGATGTCGCTGATCGACGCCGCGTATGAAAAGGCAGGACGATGATTGGAATAGGCATTATCGGAGCGGGCGATTTCGGCGCCGCCCATGCAAGGGCAATCAAGCAGGTGCAGGGCCTGCATCTCGTCGCATCGTGCCGCGGGAATAACGATGCCCTGGCCGCCTTCACCAGCGAACATGGTGGTCGCGGCTACACCGACTGGCGCAAGCTGCTCGACGACAAGGAAGTCGACGCTGTCCTCATCGCCAGTCCTCACCATCTACATGCCGAAATGGCGATCGGCGCGGCGAACGCCGGCAAGCACGTCATGCTGGAAAAACCGATGGCGCCGACGGCGGCGGCCTGCGATGCGATCAACGCCGCCGTGGCCGCCGCTGGCGTCAAGCTGATGGTCGCCCATCTCATGCATTTCGCGCTGCCTTGCATGGCGGCCAGGCAAATGCTTGAGCAAGGAACGCTCGGCCGGCCGCTCGTCGGATCGAGCTGGATCATCAAGCTGTGGATGGAGCACAATCGCCGCGACTGGCATCTGCGCAAGGCCACCGGCGGCGGCATGCTGTTGACGGCCGGCATCCATGCGCTCGACCGCCTCGTCTGGCTCATGGATGACGACGTCGTGTCGGTGAGCGCCATGCTTGGCGCCATGTCCCATGACCAGGAAGCCGACGACACCGCCCTGCTCGGACTGCGCTTCGCCGGCGGCGGGCTCGGCCAGGTGCAGAGCGTCGGCTATCGCAATGGGGCGGCCGGCTACGCCATGGACCTGGTCTGCGAGCAGGCAACGCTGCGCATCGACATGGACCGCGGCACGATGCTTGGCCGCGACAAGGCCTGGACCGACCTGCCCGGCTCGTTCGAGCCGAACTGGATGCATGCCGCGCTGGCGCGCGAATGGAGCGCGATGCGCGATGCCATTGCCGACGACAAGCCGGTGCCGGTCCACGGCGCCTATGGCCGCAAGATCATCGCCATCATCGAGGCCGCCTTTGCGTCGAACGAAACGCGCCGCGAGCACGAGATCGCCGATGCGCCCTGAGTTCGACGACCACCTGAGCCACTTGCCCGCACACGTGCCGCGCGGCGTCTGGGGCGCGGTGATGCTGGCCATCGACGGTCGCGGGGCCATCGACTGGGAAACGACGGAGGAAACGATCGCCCGGCTCTGCGCATCAGGCGTCGACGGCATCTATTCCAATGGCACGGCCTGCGAATTCCACTGCCAGACCGAGCCCGAGTTCGACCGGCTTTGCGCCCTGATGGCCGCGATTGCCGGCCGCGCGCGCCTGCCCTTCCAGATCGGCATCAGCCAGTCCAATCCGCGCGTCGCACGCGAGCGGCTGATGCGGGTGTCGGCGCTTCGCCCGGCGGCGGTGCAATTCACCTTGCCCGACTGGTGGCCGCCCAGCGACGGCGAGGTCATGCGCTTCGTCGGCGGCCTGTGCGAGGCCGCGCCCGACATGCCGCTGGTGCTCTACAATCCACCGCATGCCAAGCGCCGCCTGACGCTCGAAGCCATCGCCAGGCTGCGTGCAGCGGTGCCGTCGCTGGTCGGCGCCAAGCTGCCGGGCGGCGACCCCGGCTGGTACGCCGACATGCGCCGCGAACTGCCGGGATTTTCGGTCTTCGTGCCCGGCCATACGCTGGCGACCGGATTTGCCCAGGGAGCGCACGGCAGCTACTCCAACGTCGCCTGCCTTAACCCCAAGGGCGCGGTAATGTGGTGGCAGACGATCCGCACCGACGCGGCGGCCGCTGCCGAGGTCGAGACGCGCATCCAGGCCTTTCTCGCCACCCACGTACTGCCTTTTCGCGCTCGCTATGACGTCAGCGATGCGGCGCTCGACAAAGCGATGGCCGCGGCCGGCGGCTGGGCGCCGCTTGGCCCGCGACTGCTCTGGCCTTACAGCTCGGTCCCCGACGAGGCGATCGCGACGCTGGCCCAAGCCGCACGAACGGCCTTTCCCGCATGGTGGCAGTGAGGGTCGTTAATCGCGCGCCCTGCCCCGCTGATCCAAAGGAACAACCATGGCCTGTTCGGGATTTGACGCCTGGCGGACTCGTGGTCATGCTGGACCGATGACAAGAGGTGTACTGCTGGACCTCGCAGGCGTCATCTATGATGGCGAGACCGCCATACCAGGCGGGATCGACGCCGTCACGCGTTTGCGCCAGGCCGGCTTGGCCATACGCTTCATAAGCAATACCACGCGCTCGTCGAAACAGAGGGTCCTCGAACGTCTGCAGGCGATGGGGCTCACCGTTAGCAAGGCAGATGTTTTCACCCCGGCGCACGCCGCTCGCGAATGGCTGCTTCGCAAGGGCCGTGAGCCATATTTGCTGATTCACCCCGGCCTTGCGCCGGACTTTTGCGAACTGCCGGATCGCGACAAGCGCGCCGTCATCGTCGGCGATGCCGGAGACGCCTTCACCTATGCGGCATTGAATGACGCGTTCCGCGAGCTGAGCGCTGGGGCCGAATTGCTGGCCCTTGCCACCAACCGGACGTTTCGGGATGCCGACGGCGAGCTCAGCCTCGATGCAGGGCCATTCGTCACGGCATTGGAATTTGCCTCGCTGAAACGCGCAACCGTTCTCGGCAAGCCCTCGCCGGCATTCTTTCTCTCGGCGCTGGCAAGCATGGACTGTGCGCCAGACCAGGCGATCATGGTCGGCGACGACGCCGAGGCCGACATAGCTGGCGCGCTAAGCGCCGGACTGTCGGGCGCCTTGCTGGTGCGGACCGGCAAATACCGGCACGGCGACGAGAAACGGTTTGATCCGCGCCCGACCGCAACCGTCGCCGATCTCGCGGCGGCGACCGACTGGATCCTTGCGCGCCGGGACTGAACCGGCCGTACAGCGTGCGCTTCGCTCGAGATATCCGGGCTAGGTCGTCTGGCGCTCCATTTCCACCTCGGCCCCCAGACTTTCGATGTCGCGGAAGATCGAAGCGACAGCCAGCGTGCGCCCTTCACGCTTGAAGCGGAGCAGGCAATCCCTGGCAACGATGTCGCCATCGATCGCGATCTCGTCCCATTGCACGGCATGGCCGACATAGTTGATGGGAACATCGTAGTGCTGGCTCCAGAAGAACGGCACGGCGAGGAACTTCTGGCGATGGCCGAGCATGTTGAGGGCCGCGGTTTGCCCCTGCCGCTCGGCAACCACCCAATGCTCGACCCGAATGTTCTCGCCACTGTGAGGATCCGGCCACCGCGCAATGTCGCCGGCCGCGAAGATGCCTGGTGCGCTCGTCTCCAAAAAGGCGTTTACGACGACACCGCGGTCAAGGGTGAGCCCCGCCGTTTCGGCAAGCTCTGTCCGCGGTCGCACGCCGATGCCGGCGACGACGAGATCCGCCGCCAACGTACCGCCACCGCTGAGTTTCACCTCGCTGGCGTCGATGCTGCTCGCAGTGTCCTCGAGATGGAATACGACACCATTCTCCTCATGCAGGGCGCGGATGAAGTCGGCCATTTGCAGACCCATGATCCGTTCCATGGGCCGTTTTTCCGGCGCCACGACATGAACTTCGATCGAGCGCGACCGCAGCGCCGCGGCAACCTCCAGGCCAATGAAACTGGCGCCAAGCACGACGGCGCGGCGCGCAGTCGTGGCTCGCTCGATGATCGCCTTGCAGTCTGCGAACGAGCGCAGCGTGTGAACATGTGGCTGGTCGGCGCCTTGTATGGTCAGGCGAACCGGTTCGGCTCCGGTCGCCAGGAGTAGCCTGTCGTAGGCAGTCCGCGCCCCGTCCGCGAGCACAACCTCGCCAGAACGCGTATCGATGCTGGCGACATCCGCATTGAGGCGCAGGTCGATGCCGTTCTTCGAATAGAAGCTTTCTCGGCGCAGCGGAATCCAATCCTCCGGTGCTTTGCCGGCGAGGTAGTCCTTGGAAAGATTGGGCCGATCAACCGGCGGCGCTTCGTCGTTGCTGAGCATGACAATGCTGCCTTGATAATGTTCGCGCCGCAGTGTTTCTGCCGCCGCGAAACCTGCGGCGCCGCCACCGACAATGACGATTTTTTCGGGAGCCTGGCTGGAACCGCCAGGGCGCGGCTTGGACACCGTCCGCTTGCGTTTCTCGCCCACGACTATCCGATCATCACGTTGTTCCACCGACCAGCACGCGAGTGGACTGAAAGCAGGGGCGCGCAAGGCCTCGCCTGTACGCAAATCAAAACACGCGTGATGCCAGGGACACCGGACGGTGTCTTCCGCCACAAGACCGTCGACGAGCGGCCCGCCATAATGTGTGCATGTCGCGCCGATGGCGAAGATCTCGGCCCCGCGGCGCACCAGCAGCACCGGCTCATCGCCGCAATGGCCGAGAAGCTTTCCGCCGTCGGCAAGATCGGATAACGCGATACCCTCGACCAGATCCGGCCCGGTTGGTTTGGCATGATCTTCAGCCATTTTCCTCTCCCTTGGCGCGATCCAGAAGATCGCCTGTACGGCCGAGAAGCGGGAAATCGTCAGGTCACCAGTCTCGGAATACCTTCTGCTTGGCCAGCGCGCCTTCAGGTTCTCGGACACCGCTTGTGCCCAAACGTCCGGCCGCGTCATTCGTTGCCAGTTGCGCAGTACACGCCGTCGATTTCCTGGCGTTTGGATTTGCTGCCGAAGGAATGACGCCGTCGCGTAAACTTTTTCGCCGGACATGCGTTGTTCGTTCTCCAAGCCAAGGAGACAGCCATGCAGATGAAATCGGAAATCGCCGGCGAGGCCGCCAAGCAACGCCACATCCAGCGCGGCATCGACGCCAAGGACAAAACGAAGGGCAACGGCAAGCAACAAGGCGCCATGCAGGCCGGAGCACGCAAATATCCCGAGCCGCCCTTTCCCGAGCAGCACCAGCCGAAGCCAGGGCATGAATGGGCGATAGAGCCGGCGCCGCTTTACGACGCGCCATTCTATATCGGATCAAAAAAGCTGGACGGCAAAGTGGCCGTCATCACCGGCGGCGATTCCGGCATCGGCCGAGCCGTGGCCGTGCTCTTTGCGCGCGAAGGCGCCGATGTGGCGATCCTCTATCTGTGCGAGGACAAGGATGCTGAAGAAACGAAGAGGGCCGTCGAAGCCGAGGGCCGGCGCTGCACGCTGGTCAAGGCCGACGTCAGCGAACGCGACCACTGCCACAAGGCTGTGACTAAGGTGGTGAAGGAATTTGGCCGGATCGACGTGCTGGTCAACAACGCCGCTTTCCAGGTCCATTCCAGCGACTTTAGTGAGCTGACCGAGGAGCATTTCGACACGACGCTGAAGACCAACCTCTACGGCTATTTCCACATGGCGCAGGAGGCCGTTCCGCATATGAAGCCTGGTTCGGCGATCATCAACAGCGGCTCCATAACCGGCATCGAGGGCTCGAAGCAGCTGGTCGACTATTCGATGACCAAGGGCGGCATTCATGCCTTCACGCGCGCGCTGTCCGGAAACCTCATCGAGAAGGGAATTCGGGTGAACTGCGTGGCGCCAGGCCCGGTGTGGACCCCGCTCAACCCCTCCGACAAGCAAGCCGGCGACGTCTCGAAATTTGGCGCAGACACGCCGATGAAACGGCCGGCGCAACCGGAGGAAATCGCGCCGGCCTATGTGTTCCTCGCCTCGCCGCATTGTTCAAGCTACATCACCGGCGAGATATTGCCGATCATCGGCGGCTACTGAGAACGTGTCGCCCGCACTGCCTCGATCATCGTGGACCTCTCGCCTGGGGCGGAGGTAGCGGCGATCTCAGATATGAAGTGGTCGACAGATGTATTTCATTGCCTTGGCGACGGACTATGACGGCACGCTGGCGCATGATGGGATCGTAGTCGAAAAGACGCTTGCAGCCCTCGAACGGTTCAAGAAAAGTGGCCGCAAGCTCATCCTCGTCACTGGCCGCGAACTGCCCGACCTCAAGCGGGTTTTTCCCGAACTCGGCGTGTTCGACAAGGTCGTCGCCGAAAATGGGGCGTTGATCTACACGCCTGCCAGCGAGGAAGAACGTGCGATCTCACCGGCACCGGCACCGAAATTTGTCGCCAGTTTGAAGAAACGCGGCGTCAAGCCGCTTTCAGTCGGACGGTCGATCGTCGCGACCTGGGAACCACACCAGGCAACAGTTCTTGAGGTCATCAAGGAACTCGGGCTGGAGCTGGAAATCATCTTCAACAAGGGCGCGGTGATGGTGCTGCCCACCGGCATCAACAAGGCAGCCGGGCTGGCAGCCGCACTTGAGGACCTCAAGCTGTCGCCACACAATGTGGTCGGTATTGGCGATGCTGAAAACGATCACGCGTTCCTGCGGGCCTGCGGCTGCAGCGTCGCTGTCGAGAACGCCCTTGCGGCGGTCAAGGATACAGCGGATCTTGTAACGCGCGGCGCACGTGGAAAGGGCGTCGAGGAACTGATCGAAAAGCTGGTAAAGCGTGATCGGGAATTTGTCCGAAAAGGCCGTGACGGCATCCTTCTCGGTTCGGTCGGCGGCGACGAAGTCTATCTGACGCCGACCGACACGGTTCTGATCGCCGGAAGCTCCGGCATCGGCAAATCCACCTTGGCCACCGCGCTGACGGAACGCTTCGTCGAGAACGGATTTCAATTCTGCGTTTTCGATCCGGAAGGCGACTATGATGGCCTCGAAGGCGCCGTCCGGGTAGGCGATGGCTCAAGCGAACCGACAAAGGCACAAGTGCTCGACCTGATCGAAAAGCCCGACACCAATGTGGTCGTCAACGGGCTGGCGTTGCGGGTCAATGAGCGGCCAGACTTCTTTGCCGAGCTGCTCCCCGGTCTTGGCAATTTCCGCTACCGCACGGCGCGGCCGCATTGGCTGGTCATCGACGAGGCGCATCATCTTCTGCCCAAGAGGCGCGACGACACGCGCGCCATCCTATCGTTGGAATTGCCGGGCACTGTCCTGATCACCGTTCATCCGGAAGCGATCTCGACCGACGCCCTGCGTCTGGTCACTGCCGTCATTGCGCTCGGTCCCAAGGCCAAGAATGTCATCAAGGCCTTTTGTCAGGAGACGGACACCAAGCCGCCAAAGGATATTCCCTCGCCAAAAGGCGAGCGTGTGCTGTTCTGGCGGCCGCAAGCCCGCAAGAAAATTGCCATGGTCAAAGCGATCGAGCCGCGCCAGTCTCTCAAGCGTCACAGCCGCAAATATGCAGAAGGTCAACTCGACGAGGCCGGCAGCTTCTATTTCAGAGGTCCCGACAACGCGATGAACCTCCGGGCCCACAACCTGATGATCTTCGCTCAGATTGCCGAGGGCATCGACGACAGAACCTGGGAGCATCACCTGCGCGCCGGCGACTATTCCCAATGGTTTCGCCGACAGATCAGGGACAAGGATCTGGCGCGCGAGACCGCCGAGGCGGAAAAGGACGAAATGCTCTCGGCGCAGGAAAGCCGTAAGCACGTTCTGGATGCGGTGCGTCGCCGTTATACGGCTCCTGCCACCGCCCCGGAGGAATAGAGAGGAATAGGGTGCGAAAGGATCGCCCACGCACATCATTCTCGGAGGCACCGGCCGTGTTGGTTCTCTGCAGCCATGTCGCTTTTACAGCAGGGCGAAGCAGTGGCCGGTTGACCGCGTCATCCACTCCGAGTTCCCTTTCATCCATGGCGTTTTGACTGGTCAGGGTTCAGTATATCCAATGGCAAAGAGGCGCAGGTCATAGGCCTCGGGATCGCGACGAAAGATCAACGCGCCCTTCCGTTGGGAATTCTGTGGGACATAGTCGAGCGTAGCGCTGCTATCCTCGACGACCTCATCGCCGTTGCGGAGCTCACCTTTGATCTCGACAGCAGCAACTGATTTCCCCGCCCTGTTTGCAGCGGCGAACTCGACCACGTAGCCCCCCTCGGTGACCGCGACGCCAAGCGGCAGCACAACGATCCGGGCGGTCCCATCGCGCGTGCTCACGCCATCGACGACAAGATAACCGAGCACGGCAAGCAGGATTACGGAGCTTATGCCCGCCACGACCCACTCCGTGACCGAAGTCCCGGGTTTGCGTGTCTTTGCTTTGTTGTTGGACCTCTGTTGCTTGTCGCCTTTTGCGGGGTTCCTTGTCACAGAATGAGCCTCGCAACCGCCGCCCCGAGCGCGCCAGGAAACGACAGAACCACGACTGCACTGAGTGTCTCCGAAAAGCCGACGCCATCGGTCCTGCCGAAGGTCCACAAGATGTAGAGGTTCACAAGCATCACCAGGACATAGCCGACGATCGCATAGCGAAAGAAGATGCTGACGAATCCAGCGCCTGGCTCGGGACTGTGCGAGCCGCGGAATTCGAACTCATAGACGAAGGCGTGCATGAGAGCGAGGGTGACCACCACCAGGGCGATTTCCTGCCAGGGCTCCATCTTGTAGGCGATGAGGACGACCTCTTCCGTCGGTGCGATGTTCACCGATAGAAATAGCGCTCCGACCACCATCAGGAACAGCTCTCCGGTGTAGCCGGGCTCGGGAATGTCCTCCTCCTCCAACAAACTCGGGCCGAGCTGAGCGCGTGCCAAGGATGCCCCGAGACTGCCTGGGACAATCTGCACCGCAATTTTGCCAATCACCTCCCGCAGCGGCATTTCGGCGGTCACGATGCCGAAAATAAACAACACCGCCGTAGCCGCCACAGCGGCCACAAGTATCGCCACAAAAGCATCGGCGATGCGGTCGCGCAGCGCCACCGTGTCGCGAAAGCCTCCGTACTTGTGCAGCAGCACCAGCATTGGCAAAGTGACAGCGAGGAACAGGGCGAGCCGCAGTGGGTGAAGGTGAAAGCCCAGCGCCCAGGCCTCCATGGTCATCAGCACCGGGGCGGCGAAGATCAACGCTCCGGCAAAGGCACGGCCAAGACCAATCCAGAACTCACGCGGCGTTAGCGCATGCCTGACGATGATCTCGGTTGGCGCCACGTCCGCTCCTCAGAGATAGCCTGTGGGAACAATGTTTCCTGGACAATCTTGTTCCGGACCGCTGCATCTTCGCCACAGCCGAACGGCGCTGCGATGTTCAAAGCCAAGCCAAACCTGTTGGGAACTCGCGAGCCAGCTTTCCGTTCAACCTCTCGATCGAATGACAACCCAAAGCCACACAGCGTCTGGAGTGAAATCATGAAATCGCAGCTCGTCGCCGAAAGCGCCGGACAAAGGACGTTCGTTGTGGTGCTTGATCCCGGCGAGGAAGCGTTCGCGGCGCTCACATCTTTCGCTGTCGATCACGATATTGGCGGCGCCTCGCTGACCGCGCTCGGCGCCTTCGAAAAGGCGACTGTCGGCTGGTTCGACATCGAGGAAAAAACTTATCGGAAAATCCCGGTGCTGGAACAGTGCGAGGTGCTCAGCGCGATCGGCGACGTTGCGATCGGCGACGACGGCAGGCCCAGCCTTCATGTCCACGCGGTGCTCGGATTGCGCGACGGCAGCACGCGGGGCGGACATCTGCTCGATGGCATCGTTCGGCCGACACTCGAAGTCACTTTGGTGGAAACGCCTGGTCATCTGCGCCGCAGAAAGCGCCCGGAACTCGGCATCGCCTTGATCGATCTGGATGCCTGAAGCCAAGCGCGGATCAGGCTAGTGGTGAAAACCTGACGCTTGGTCCCCGAGGTTAGACAACCGCGTTGGGTGGGAAGCCGTAGTTCGTTTAGCCTCCTGAACGAGCAGAGAGCGCCATAATCGGACTTGCGCGGCCATCGCTATGGAGGTCGCGTCTTCGGACACGTTCCGGACGTATGGTGCCACATAGATCAGCACCCGTGTCGCGATAGCTCTGGCGTTATTCTCGACCATCACAGATGGATGAACTTCCGCTTGGAGATGCGGCGGAAGCACAGAAAGCCCGTCTCGACATAGGCCTCCAGTCTCGCCAGCAACCCATGACCTAAATTCGATATGGATGGGACGGGTGGTGGTAGCCAAGTCCGCCGAGCCTAACCCAGTCATGCTGATGATGACACGGACGCTGGTTAATCTGCTCTTCGATTCGCGAATGCCTATGGTAGTGATAGCCTCTCAACGCCGGTGCCGTAAGCTACTCGCTTACGCGTCGCTTTGAGGAAATCAGACATCAGTGTCGAACGAGATAGGTTTCCATCGTGCCGACGCCTCTCAGTTCCACAGTGCAGCGCGGTTCTAGCTCCCAAGAGTCGTGCAAAGCGCGTCTGGTTGCCTCCGAGATTTGCATGCGGTCGGCTACGCCCTGGGATTCGAGCCGGCTTGCGATGTTCACGGTTTCGCCCCAGACATCATAGACGAACCGATGTCGGCCGATCAGACCGGCGATCACCGGTCCGGTGTGTACGCCGATTCGGACGCGAAAACTATCGCTGCCCGACGCCAAGAGCCTCAACGAGTCCAGCATGGACTTTCCCAGCGCCACGGTCCTGTCGGCGTGATCGGCCGCCGGCTCCGGAAGACCACAAGCGGCCATATACGCGTCTCCGATTGTCTTGATCTTCTCCACGGAATGCTTCTCCGCCAGCGCGTCGAACATGCTGAACATCCGGTCGAGGCGCTTGATAAGGTCGGATGCCGGCAATTTCGCTGCGATAGGCGAGAATCCGACAATATCGGCAAAAAGGATGGTCACTTCCTCGAACCGGTCCGCAATGATCTCCTCGCCCCCTTGCAGCCGCGCAACGATTTGACCGGGCAGGACGGCATGTAGAAGCGAGTCGGCCCGCCGCTTTTCCGCCTCTATCCGCTGAAGATACTGGTGCTCGCGGTCGCGCCAACGCTTTTTCTCCAGACTGGAGTTGATCCGGGCGCGCAACAGGACCGGATTGAATGGTTTAAGCAAGTAGTCGTCGGCTCCCGCCTCGATGCAGCGGACCACGGCGTCGACTTCGTTCAGCCCCGAGATCATAATGACCGGGATGTGCCGCCACCGGCGCTCAGCTTTCAATCGCGAGAGCACCTCGATGCCGTTGATGTCCGGCATCAGTATGTCCAACAGAACAAGGTCGAATTCATATTCCGCAAGGCGGGTCAGCGCGGACAGGCCTGACTCGGCAGTGACTACCTGATGACCGTCGTGCAGCAAGCGGCGCGAGAGAAGATCGCGGTTACTGCCGATGTCGTCGACGACAAGTATTCTACCGCTGCGTCCTGAGAATGCATCGTGCTCCGTCTTGCCGAGCGCCCTTTCAAGCCCTGCTGCATCGATCTCTGCCTGATCCGTCGTCCACAGCGCTTCGTTGTCGCTGGCGCGCGATAGGCCGGCAATTGCATCGACATGCGCCAACAGCTCGGCCGCAGCCGCGAGCATCACCCTGACATCTTCGTCCAATGCGTGTTCGTGCAATTCTTCGGCTTCTTCAAGGATCATTTCGGAGTAGCCGATAATCGCGTTGAGTGGTGTTCGCAAATCGTGGCGCAGTTTCGCCTCGATCTCGCGCCCTGCATGGTCCGGACAGTCGGCTTTGCCATGGATCAAGCTGTCGATGAGGCTGTTCAATTGCCGGGCAGCGGCGCCGACCCTCTCAAGATCTGGAGTGATGTGCACCAGACTATGGTTCTGCACCTGTTCTAGCAGCAGTTCCTGAAATCCCGAGATTGCCCGTGCCGGTCCAGCAAGCCGCTGCGCCAGATGGGCGGCTATTGCGTGGCGTTGGAACTCGTTGGCAGTCATGTCTCCAATCCGCCGACTCGGCGGCTCACGGATTTGCGGCAAGCAATTGTTCGATTTTCTGGACAAGCCTCGGCAGGTCCACCGGCTTGCTGTCGTAGTCATCGCAGCCGGCCTCAAGCGCCAATTCCCGATCGCTGGTCATAGCATGCGCAGAAAGCGCGATTATAGGGATCCCCGAGGTGGCCGGATCAGCCTTGATCCGCCGTGTCGCCTCCCATCCGTCCATCACGGGCAGGCTCATATCCATAAGGATCAGATCCGGTCTTTCCGAAATGGTTAGTTCCACGCCGGATTGTCCGTTTTCCGCAATAAGCACTTCGAACCCACGCCGCGACAACCGCCGCGAGAGCATGTCGCGATTCATTTCGTTGTCTTCCACCAGAAGGATTCTCGTCATCTTCGGCCTCTTCTAACGATGGGTCAACGAACTGAGATGCCGGGCCAACCTACTCGGCCGCGGAAATCTGGCGTTCGAGCGCCTTGACCAATTGAGACCTGCTGTTCGCGCCCTTGGTCACAACGGCAACCGCCCTATCGCGGAGCCATTCGAGCTCGTTCATCGACAGATCTTTCGAGGTAACTACGACCACCGGAATGTTCTGCAGTTCGGGCGTCTGCTGCATCTCACTCAATGTCTGAAACCCGTCCATTTCGGGCATCAGCAGATCAAGCACCACCAGGCGCGGCAACAACCGTTTCATCAGGCCAAGTCCGCGCGCGCCGTCGCTTGCCTCGTGAACCCGCCAATCCTTCTTGATCAGGATACGCCGAAGGAAATCGCGGGAGGCTTGGTCGTCATCAATTACAAGCACATCGCGGTTGCCACCGCCGCAAGCCTCAATTGTTTGAATCAGCTTCTCGGTGTCGATCGGCTTCGTCAGGTATTCAACCGCCCCGAGTGAGAGGCCGAGTTCGCGATCTGCAAGTATCGTCGCAAGGATCACAGGAATCTCGCAAAGCTCCCTATCGTTCTTCAGAGATCGCAGCACTGACCAGCCGTCCTGATGCGGCATGATGATGTCGAGAATGATCGCCGCGGGGCGATGCGCTCGAGCAGCGGCTATTCCTTCCTCGCCGCTTGCTGCTTCGAACGATGCCAATCCCGCCTCCGCCAAGGCCCTGGCGATGACGGTTCGGGCGGCTGGTTCATCATCTATGATCAGAACCGCCTTGTCTCGTGGCGGCAACGGCACAGCTTCGGAGGGGTGTTGCTCGCCAGATTCTTTTTTGAACTCGGCTGGAATCTCCATTGTGAAGGTCGAGCCTTTTCCGAGTTCGCTCTCGACCTTTACAACGCCTCCGATCATTCGGCTAAAACTCCGGGTTATGCTGAGGCCAAGCCCCGTTCCGCCATAGTTGCGAGTGGTGGATGCGTCCGCCTGCGTGAAAGCGTCGAAGAGCCGTTCCTGCTGCTCCGGCGTCATCCCGATCCCGGTGTCGGACACTTTGAATATCAGCCAATCGCCCCTTGGTCGTCTGTCGCGACGCACCGTGAGTGTTACACGACCCCCTTCGGTAAACTTGGCGGCGTTGCTGAGCAGGTTAAACAGGTTCTGACGCAACTTCGTCTGATCCGAATGCATTTTCCCGAGGTCGTCGTCGAGGTCCAGTACGAAACCGTTTCGGTTTTTCGCCATCAGAGGCGCGACTGTGGCCTGGACGTCGCGCATCAAATCGGCGACGACGAACGTTTCCAAGAAAATTTCCATCTTGTTCGCCTCGATCTTTGACAAGTCGAGGATGTCGTTGATGAGCGCCAGGAGATGGCGACCAGCCGCGGCGATCTTCTCCAGTTCCGGAACGAATTCCACCATGTGCTGGTCGCTCGCATCTTCGATCAGCATCTCGCTGTAGCCAATAATCGCGTTCAGCGGCGTACGCAGTTCGTGGCTGACGGATGCGACGAAGCGGCTCTTGGCTTCATTCGTCGATTCAGCACGGCTCTTGGCGCGCTCGAGTTCGTCTTGTCTCTGTTTCAATTCCGTGATGTCGGTGTAAACGGCGACCGCGCCGCCGTCAGGCGTTTTTCGCCTGCTTACGCGAACCCATCTGTCGCCGAAGCGATCCTCACAGACGAAGCCCGCCGGGTCCTTGTGGATGTGTAACCGCTGGGCAATCCACTCCTCCGGCGACGCGCCCGCAAGGTCGACTTGCCCGCCCGCCAGGCGTTGCTCCAAGATTTCTTGAAAGCTTTGCCCAGGAAGAGAAGCTCGCGCATGGTCAGGGAAGAATTCGCAAAATTTGCTGTTGGCCAGGATGACCCTGTCCTGCGGATCGAATAGGACAAATCCGTCAGAAATTGCCTCAAGCGCCGCTCCGATCGTCCGTCTTTGCTGCTCCGCCTCGTCTTCCAGTCGTTTCTTTTCAATCGCGCCCGCGCGAAAAAGTCGAAGCGTCCGCGACATTGCGCCGAGTTCGTCGCCTCCCTCAATCGGTATTTCAATATCGTAGCGTCCTTGCGTCAGTTCGCCGATGACCCGGTTCAGCCGCCGTAACGGGCCAATGATCGAGCGAAGAACAAGGATTGTAAGAAGCGACCCAATCAACAGCACGATGACCACCAGAATGGCAGCGGTAGTCGCGGTTTTCTGGGCTAGCCTTACAGCCTCGTTGCGAGCAGCTTCTGCCTCGGCGCTCACTTCCTCGACAAGTTCGTTAAGGGCGGCATCGACATTCGTGCTGTGGGTTCGCGCCTCCGCCAGGAGAGCGTTTCCAATGATGCGGTTATCCTGAGTATAGCTGTCCGCCGCCTCTAGTGCCCTTTTGACATAGTCATCGATCTCGACACGGATTTCCCTCACTGCATCGGGGGATGATTTCGAAAGGCCGTCCAGTTGGTTCAGCAGTCGCTCACGCGCCTGCTCGGCATTCCGCTGGGAGTTCATTAGCAAGCTGACCGACAAATCGGTGAGCCAGTATCGCAATTCGCCGAAGGTCACGTGCGCCGCAGCCGCATTCGCCGCGAGATCGAACAATGCCTTAGTGTCTGCGGTGCGGTCTGCACTGCGATAAAGCGCCTGCGTGAGAAGGATGGAAGATACGATGAGACTAATGAGGCCGGCCGCTGTCAGTGCAGCTACGCGGGCCGCGATCGGCAGACTGGCAAGGCGACGTCCCAGGGATTTCGACGGCGCCGGTATGGCTTCCACCTCGTGGGGTGTCTGTTCCAGGACGCTCATTTGAACAAGACGATGCTGATTGCGCCCCCCAAATCGCCGGCTTTTCCGCCCTCCTTGGGATATCCAGTTATGTCGATCTCGCCCTTCGGCTCGCCGTGGCAGGAAAGGCACGACTCCGTATAGTATTCGGGCAGGAGCATTCGAAATGCCGGGCGTCCCTCCACCTCGGTCACATCCGTGTAGGCTTCGCCCTTTGCTCTCTTCGGATCTGAAAAGACGCTTACGATGATGCTGGCTTCCCAAGCGTCCGGAAGAGATTTGCGGTTGCGCACGAGTTGCTCGGGCGCTGTCACGCGCACCAGAGCTTCGTTGCCAACCTTGGCAGCGAATTTCTCATTCAACAGACGCGCGAAAACGGCCGGCACGAAGCCTTTGAACCCGATCCCAGCGCGGTTGATGTCATCTTGCTGCTCGTCCACCACCTCCCGCATAGCCCCAATCTGGGCCTCAAGCAGACGCCGGTCGCGATTGGTCAATTCGCCGGAAAACGGGTTCTGGCCGGTGTTTTTTGAGTAAACGGCGATGGCCTCCCTCGCAAACCGCTCGCTGTCGAGGTGCTTGTCGCCAAGTGCTGGATCATTGATTAGTGTCTGATAGTTGGAGACAACGCTTCGCCCCGCGCGAAGCAATTCCGCAAGTCGGATTCCCATCGCGACATCTTCAGTATCTCCCGCTCCCATGGCAGCCGACGCGAGGAAAGCGCAACCGACAAGAGCAACGCCAATGCTTCTCCGCGTCAAGGTTGACAGGGCGAACATCTCTCCATCCCGTCGAAGGAAGCCAAACAAAAAGTATAGCACAACGCAGGCCGATTGCGTAGCGACAAACGCCCATGCGCAAGCGGTGAGAGAAGGAACGAAGCATCCGCCGCCGCTCCGAAGCGGCCCTGGCCCGCAAACCCGCTTTTGCCGAACGTCTCTTGACCACCCTGGGTGGAGCACCGAGAGGTTAGCGGTGGATTTGTCAAGCTTGCCGTTAAAATATAGCTTGCTAAAGCTAGAAAATTAGCTTTGAAATATATATTCGTTGTGTTCGAGCGCAACCTCACGCACCGTAAACTTAGCATAGCAATTGTTTGTAGAAGAAGATGATGGTTCTGGCCTTATGTTGTCGGCCGGCACAACCTATGCATGTCATCTTGATCGCTTGATGAACCATCATCGCTGAAAGGAAACAGAACTATGTTACGAAAAACAATCAGCATTTCAACCCTCGCCGGCGCGGTTGCAGTCGCTGCCGCCGCGGTGCGCCCAGCCGGACGAGACCGATAAGTTCGGAATTGAGACGAGTCAGACGCTACGTAACCGGTCCTTCTCGCGGTGAATACCGCCAGTGCCGTTCCGTGCCGTGTGTTCGAGCCGATGATTAAGATGACTTCGATGTGGACGAGTTTTCATAGTGGCACCATTGGCTACATTCGCGGATGGTTCCGCCTTCGCGCCGAGCGAAAAGCTATGTGGATGATAACGGACGGGTTGAGCCGGTCACCGGATGACATTCTTAACGACATTGGTATCTCGCGCGACGAAATCACGTGCGCTTTGTCAAAGCGTCCCAATCCGAGTTCCGGGTCGGGTCGGAATGCGGCCGGCCCATGATTTGTCCAGCCCACAGTATCTGCCATGTCGCATGCCAAGGTCTCATTGTCCCCGCGGCGGCGAGTCGAACCGACCCCGAGTGATCACGGCGCTGGCCGATCGGTTACCTGCTCGCAGATCGTGATTCAGTGGCTCGTCGCTCCACGACTGCGCAACAATGACAGCATTCACCCCCTGTGCGGACGTTGAGGCGCGATGTCAGGAAGGTCGTTAACGGGTCAAGGCTTCCCTTCAATTTATCCGACAGAAGGGCAGAGAAGGGTCGAAATCGGAATTTCGTTTTGGGTATCAAGCGTCAGATTTTCACCACTTGGTCCGCTGAATTGCGATCCGGGCCGATTATCCCTTTTGTTTATTTTGCTTGGCATCCGCGGGCGCCTCGGGTGCGGTCTCCCAGCCGAACACGCTGCGGCCGCCGAGCAGATGCGACTGATCGAACTCTCCGGCAACGATTTCCTTCAGACTGGGGCCGGTGACATAGCGTTCGACCTGCCGCGACTGCTCGTCGAGCCGCTTCAAGGCGCCGAGTTCTTCGTCGCGACCGAGCCTGGCCTTGTGGACGGCCGACTTCAGCACGCCGATCGTCTCGTCATAGACCTTCAGCGGCACGGGGAATGGATGCCTGTCCTTGCCGCCATGTGCCAGCGAGAAGCGCCCGGGATCGGAAAACCGGCATGGCGCGCCATGCAAGACCTCGGCGACCAGCGCCAGCGCCCGCACCGTGCGCGCACCGACGCCGGGCACCAGGAGAAGCTCGGAGAAATCGGCGGGGCCACGCTCGGCAGCCGCAGCCATGTTGCCATGAAGACGACGCATGACGACATCGCTTTCGCGAACGTCGTGGTGCGCCGGCATGACCAGGTGCGGCAGCATTGGCTGATCGGGCTCCGGTGCGACAGCCACATCACGTTCGAGCGCGGCGAACTCCCTCAGAATGCGATCCGGTCCGAGATCCTGCAGGAGATTCAACTGGCCCTTGCGCGAGGCGTCGGCGCGGCGGTCGGTCAGGTTGACGATCTCGCCCTGGTTGGCGCCTTCGATGGCGGCATGCGGCTGGTCGACGAAACTCTTCAGGCCTTCGGACAGCCAGTGATAGCGGCGCGCCACCTTGCTGTCGCCGTTCATGCCCTGCTGCACCACGACCCAGTCGCCGTCATCGGTGACGATAAAGCCATGCAGATAAAGGTCGAAGCCGTCCTGGACGGCGGCGCTGTCAACCTTGGCGACGAGCCGGCTGGCCGTTGCCAGGCCTGTTCCATCGAAGCCGACGCGCTCGCCGATGACGGCAAGCTCATGCGGGGTCTTGCGCGAATGCGCGCCGCGGCCGCCGCACACGTGAATACCGAGTTCGCCGGAGAGCGGAGCCAAGCCACGTTTGAGGGCGCCGATGACGCTGGTCGTGATGCCGGAGGAATGCCAGTCCATTCCCATGACCGCGCCAAACGACTGGAACCAGAAGGGATGCGCCAGCCGGCGCAGCAGTTCCTCGCGACCGTAATGGTGAATGATCGCCTCGCACATGACGGCACCAAGGCGCGTCATACGGTCGCCGAGCCATTTCGGCACGCGTCCGCCATGAAGTGGAAGGTCTGCGCTTCCCGATCGTTGTGCCAAATTTTTCTGCCTGTTCCGACCTATGCCTTGCGCTCAACAGATAGTATAGAAAGCGGCGTGAAGAAGCGATGATGCCGGTCCGTTTGGATTACAAACTGATCGCAATTCAATTCAGCTGGGCCATTCGGGTCCCATCGGCGGCGTTGCCGGTTACCGGTCGGCCGGATTTCCGACCGCCGGATCGCGCCGCCTTGAATATCCTCCGACACGCGGCAGATCGTCATTAAACTCCACCCACGACAGCTTCATATCCCAATAGGCATGAGCCTGCGGCGCAAAGCGTTCGGGGTGGTCGAAGAAGCCGATCGTCAGATAAAGTTCCTCGGGAAGCCCTTGGTCGAGATAGGCTATGGATGTCCCGCAATCGGCGCAGAAGGTGCGGAGCACGCCTCGGGTCCTTGAGAATTTTTTTGGCGCGCCGGTGAGCAATCTGAATTGGGCCGGCCGATAGCCGACCCAGACGGTCAACGGGCTGCCTATCGCCTTGCGACAATCGTCATCGTGATCGGAGCAAATCCAGAACGGCGCACCATGCATCTCAGCACTTATCGATTTTCAAAAACAGGAGCCGGTCTCGATTCTGGTCATCGAACTATCGCTTCTGATCGAGGCGACCGTTGCGGGTGCAGGGTCCGCAGGGTGATCGAATAGCGGTGCGCGGCAACCGGCGGGATGCTGTGCTCCCATTCGGTGCGCGCCAGGCCCCTCATCAGGTAAGCCGACCTTGGCTCGAGGGTGACGGTCACGCGAGCCCATCTCGTGCCGTTCTTCCGGCGGAGCCGAAAGCTGCATGGCGCAAGAAGAGAAACGCCGGCCACGGCATCGAACTGCGGCTTGTCGCGATGCCAGCCGATACCCGCGCCGGGCCGATACTCGTTGATCAAGACGTGCACGAAAGCATCGGCGGGCAGCCGCGCAAATGCCGCCACCTTGTCCCTGAGCGGCATCAGAAAAGCAGGGATCGGCGGCGCCTCGACCACCTTGCGTTGGTCAAAATCGTAGCGCAGGCCAAAACCGGCGACGCGCCGGTTTGCGAGATGGCCATGAAAGTCGAAAGGCTGGAAGGCGAGACTTTTGAGCTGCCGCACCAGTTCGGCCTCTTCCTCCGCCGTGATCAGCTCCGGCCGGTAGCAAAATCCTTCCGGCAGGTCGTCACGTGCGTGAAAGTCGGGTGCGAGAAAGTCAGGCGCGCGAAACAGGTCGCCTTGGCCAGCGGATTGCGGCTGCCTGGTTTTGAGCGATGGCATCAACCCTAATTGGTGAAGCCGGCCCGTGGCGGCAAGGCCTTGGAGGCCGGCCGGATCATTGCCTCCACATGCGCGCGATGGAACCCGGATTGCCGGGGCGGGTTATTGCCCAGGCGCGTCGAGTGTTGGGAAATGCCTTCAACTGTTATCCAAAGCATCAATTACGACCCGGCAACGAGGACCCTCTCCGTATGGTTTGTCCCAAGCGGAAATCGCTACGATTTCAACGACGTGCCGCCGCAACCTTATGCGGCATTCCGCAAGGCCTGGTCAAAAGGCCGGTTTTTCAACGCCTTCATTCGCGACCGGTATAGCTACCATCTGGTCGAACAGAGCCCGTCGGGATGAAACCCGGTGCCTTGTCGTCAGAAATTCATCCGGAAAGGGAACGCATGCCCTCGCAGAACCCAGTCGGCCGGCCGATCCCTCACTGCGCCGGCGGCGTACCGGGTTGATCGCCGCCGGTGGTCGTCTTCGGCGTCGGGTCCTTGTCGACTTCGGGATTTTGATCGACGGTGTTGGTGTTGCTCTGGGTCGGCTCAGTGCTGCTGGTGCTGCCCTGTGTCGGCTCGACCTCGTTGCTGCAACCCGCCAGAGCCAGAGTCGCCACCAGCGCCGACAAAAACGACAGTCTCCTCATGGATAATCCCGTCATGGCCAACCGCTCCCTTGCTGCTCGACAACGACGGGTGGTGAATTTGGTTGCAGCGGAATGGCTTGTCTGCTGGCCCAAGACCCTTCTGATCATCGCAGAGCAGGCTCCAAAGGAACAAATCTCGGCGCCGCCACGTTGCATTTCCTGTGCAACGCTTGTGACAGTGAGGCTATCGTCTTGGCGCCGAGAGCAAATTGGAAGGGTTTTCTGAAAATCGGAGAACTCAGCTGCCCGGTGGCGCTCTATACGGCTGCCTCAACCTCCGAGCGGATCGCCTTCCACACGGTAAACCGAGCCACCGGCCATAGGGTGCATCGCGCCTTCGTAGACAGCGATAGCGGCAAGCCGGTCGAGAAGGACGACCAGGTCAAAGGCTTTGAGATCGGCTCGGGTGAGTACGTCGTGCTCGAACCCGATGAGGTCGCAGCCGCTGTCCCCGAGAGCGACAAGACGCTGTCGGTCTCGGTCTTCATCGGCTGTGCCGATGTCGACGATGTGTATTTCGACAAGCCATATTACCTGGCCCCGTCTGACAAACACGCGGAGGAAGCGTTTGGGCTGATCCGCGAAGGCATGCGCAGGAAGAAGGTCGCCGCCATCGCCCAGACCGTCCTGTTTCGGCGCGTCCGGACCCTGCTCGTCCGCGCCTATGACGAAGGCCTGGTCGCAACGACGCTGAATTTCGACTACGAGGTGCGCTCGGCGGAGGAGGCTTTCGACAGCATCCCCGACTTGAAGATCGAGGGCGAGATGCTCGAACTGGCCGAGCACATCATCAAGACCAAGAAAGGCAAATTCGATCCGACCAAATTCGACGACCGTTATGAGGCGGCGCTCGCCGAGCTTGTGAAGGCAAAGCTCGAAGGCAAGAAGATCGCCGTTCCGAAGCCGGCCAGGCGGGAGAAGGTCGTCGATCTCATGGATGCGCTGCGCCAGAGTGCCGGCGTTGGCACCAAGCAGCCCTCGACAAGAAAGCCCGCGGCAAAGTCAAAGCCAGCGCGCCATGCCAACGCGAAGCAGACAGCGCCGCGTCGGAAGGCCGGCTGACCGATGGCGCTCGAGACCTACCGCAAGAAGCGCAATTTTTCCGTTACCCCGGAGCCGCAGGGCCGCAGGGCGCCCAAGAGGGGCAACAGCTTCGTCATACAGAAGCACGATGCCACCCGGCTCCATTATGATTTTCGTCTCGAAATGGACGGTGCCCTGAAGAGCTGGGCTGTCACAAAAGGGCCGAGCCTGATCCCCGGCGAGAAGCGCCTTGCCGTCCATGTCGAGGACCATCCTCTGGAATATGGCGACTTCGAAGGCACAATCCCGAAGGGCGAGTATGGCGGCGGCACCGTCCTCCTTTGGGACAGAGGCACTTGGACGCCGATCGGCGACGCGCATCGCGGCTATGCCAAAGGTCATCTCGATTTCGAACTTCACGGCGAGAAGCTTGGCGGCCGCTGGCATCTTGTACGTATGGCCGGAAAGCCCCGGGAGAAGCGCGAGAACTGGCTGCTGATCAAAGGCGACGATGACGCCGCGCGCACCGAAGGTGACCCCGACATTCTGGACGAGCGGCCGGAATCCGTCGCGACCGGCCGCAAGATCGAGGACGTCGCCGGCGAAGAGCCCGGCTGGTCGTCCAAGACAGGGCGCATTCGCAAGCGCCGCCGCGGCAGCACCAGGCAAACTCCAGCGGAAGAGCCTTCGGGAACCGTCAGCGTTCCCGAACCGTCAAGGATCAAGGGCGCCAAGAAGGCGGCGCTTCCCGATTTCGTCGAGCCGACGCTGGCGACCCTGGTCTCGTCAGCGCCGTCGGGCGAGCGCTGGCTGCACGAGATCAAATTCGACGGCTACCGGCTGCAGGCCAGGATCGAAGCCGGCCGCGTCAAACTGTTGACGCGGAGCGGTCTCGACTGGACGAGGAAATTCGGCAAGGCGGTCGTTTCGGCGCTGGCCGATATCCCTGTCGGGACGGCGCTGATCGACGGTGAACTCGTGGTCGAGACGTCAGCCGGCGCATCGGATTTTTCCGCGCTGCAAGCCGATCTCAGCGAGGGCCGCAGTGATCGCTTTCGCTTCTACGTTTTCGACCTGCTCCATCTCGACGGCTACGATCTGCGTGGCGTTGCGTTGATCAAGCGCAAGGAATTGCTCGAAAAGATTATCGGCAGCGACAGCGGCATCATCAGCTACAGCGGCCATTTTGAGGAGGATGGCGCCCTGGTGCTGCGACATGCCTGTCGGCTGAGCCTGGAAGGCATTGTCTCCAAGCTTCGCGATGCGCCCTACCGTGCTGGCCGCAGCAAGAACTGGGTGAAGTCGAAATGCTCGGCGCGGCAGGAATTTGTCGTGGCCGGCTTTATCCCCTCGACAACCTCGCGCAAGGCGATCGGTTCGCTTGTCCTGGGCGTCTATGACCACGACAAGCTTCATCATGTCGGGCGCGTCGGCACCGGCTACACGGCAGCCGTCGCCGAGAGCCTGTTCAAGAAGCTCGAGCGGATGCGCGTTCCGTCGAGCCCGTTCGACGAGCGTCTGAGCGCCGAGGAGGCTCGGCAAGTCCGCTATGTCAGGCCGGATCTCGTCGCCGAAGTCGAGTTCCGGGCGTGGACCGCCGACGGCAATCTGCGCCACGCCTCGTTCCGCGGATTGCGCGAAGACAAGCCGGCGAAGGAGATCGTGCGCGAGACGCCGAAGACGAGCAAGGCAGCGCCCCAACCTCAGCGCCGGACCGTCAAGCTTACTCATCCCGACCGCCTTTACTGGCCGGACGAGGGCGTGACCAAGGAAGGTCTCGCCGACTATTATGCCGAGGTCTGGCGCTATGCGTCGCCCTACATCGTCGGCCGAGCGCTGGCGCTGGTGCGATGTCCCAACGGGATTTCGGGCGAGCAATTCTTCCAGAAGCATGCCTGGAAGGGGCTCAACCCGAACATCGTGCTGGTCCACGACCCCAAGGATCCGCCCGACGAGCGGCTGATCAGCATCAATGATCTCGACGGGCTCATCGGTCTGGTCCAGTCGGCGGCGCTGGAGATCCACCCCTGGGGCTCGACGGTGAGCGATTGGGAGCGTCCGGATACGATCATCATGGATCTCGACCCCGGCGAGGGCGTGAGCTGGGAGGCAGTGATCGAAGGCGCCGTCGAGACCCGCGACCGGCTGAAGGATGCAGGGCTTGTCCCCTTCATCAAGACCTCCGGCGGCAAGGGTCTGCACGTCGTGGCACCGTTGAAGCCGGAAGCCGGATGGCCAGAAGTAAAAGCCTTTACCAAGGCGATTGCCGACTCGATGGCCGCCGACAGTCCCAACCGCTATGTCTCGACCATCACCAAATCGAAACGACGCGGGAAAATCCTTGTCGATTATCTGCGCAACCAGCGTGGTGCGACCGCGGTCGCAGCCTATTCGACAAGAGCACGACCGGGTGCAGCGGTGTCGATGCCGCTTGCCTGGGACGAACTCGGCCCCAGCATCGGACCGGCCTATTTTACCGTCGAGAACACGCCAACGCGGCTTGCCTCGCTGTCGTCGGATCCCTGGCAGGATTTCCACGCGGCCGCAGCGCCAATCGAAGACCGCGCAAAGCGGCGCAAGAAAGCGGCTTGAGACGGGAAGCGCATGCATCGGAATAGTCAGGCGATTTGCTCGAACGTGCATTGCTCCGGAGCCTTGTCCGGCCGCCACCGAAGGAACTTGGTGCCGTGCCGGAAACGGTCGCCGGTGACGTGATCGAAGCGCACTTCGACCACCAGTTCGGGCCGGACCGGCTCCCATTCGCCGCTGCGCTCGGTGCTCCAGCGGCTCGGCCCGCCCGGCGCCTTTCCGGTGAAGCCGGGTGGCTCGCGCATGGCTTGGAGCCTGCGGGTAAGCTCGGCCCTGTCATCCTTGGCAATGGTCGAGGTGAACCCGACGTGATCGAGCTTGCCGGCCTGGTTGTACAGACCCAGCAACAGAGAGCCGACCTGCGGGCTGTTGCTGAGATAGCGAAAGCCGCCGACCACGCAATCGGCCGACCGCAACCGCTTTACCTTGACCATCGCGCGTACCCCCGGTTGGTACGGACCGTCCAGCCGCTTGGCGACCACGCCGTCTGTCGCCCCATGTCCGGCATCCCCTAACCAGGAGCGGGCTTCCTTTACATCGCGCGTGCAGTGCGAAAGCACGATGTTCCTGCGGTTTGCCGAAGCGACGAAAGCCTCAAGGATCGCTCGCCGTTTTTTCAGGGTCCGCGCCAACCAGACGGTTCCGTGCTCATCGCAGAGCATGTCGAACAGGACGATGCGAGCCGGGGTTTCGGCGGACAGCTTGCGGATCCTGCTCTCGGCGGGATGAAGCCGCATCTGGAGTGCGTCGAACGAAAACTTGCCGTCGACCGAGATGACTATTTCACCGTCGACGACAAAACGGCGCGACGGCAGTTCCTTCAATGTCGCGACGAGTTCGGGAAAATACCGTCCGAGCGGCTTGCCTGACTTTGCGCGCAACTCCACCACATCATCCTGCCGGAATGCCAGGCAGCGAAAACCATCCCATTTGCGTTCGTATTGCCATCCGTCTCCTTCGGGAATCGCATCGGCCGCCTTTGCCTCCATCGGAGGCGTATCGAGCGGCAGGAGGAAATCGCTGGACCGGGGGGTGCTGTCGAAAGCAGGATCACGGGGTATGACCTTCATTGTGCTGCCTTTGTCCCCAGCCCAGCCTGCTCCCAGGCGCTTATTTCCGCTTTCCGGCCTCCGAGCCGATGCTCTTGCGCAGCGCATCCATGATGTTGATCACGTTGCTGGCCGGTTGCTCGGCCTTGGCCTTCGCCTTGGCCGGACCCTTCTTGCCCTTCTTCTTCGAGGCAATGATCTCCAGCAGCCGCGCCTGGACGGGATCTCCAGTCATGGCGGGATCCCACTGCCTGGTTCGCTCACCGATAAGGGTCGAAACCATATCCATCAGTTTCGGGTCGGGTTTGACGTCGTCGATCTTGCCGAAATAAACCTCGGGGTCGCGAACCTCGTCGCCATAGCGCAGTGTCCACAGCACGATGCCCTTGCCTCGTGGTTCAAGCATGACGGCGCGTTCGCGGCGGTACATGACCAATCGCGATATTCCGACCGTCCCCGTCGATTGCATCGCGTCGCGAATGACCGAGAATGCCTCCTCCCCAACCGGGTCGTCAGGGGTGAGATAGTGCGGCTTGTCGTACCAGATCCAGCCGATGCTGTCGGCATCGACAAACATGTCGATATCGATGGTGCGCGTGCTCTCGAGCGCAACCGCTTCGATCTCGTCGTCCTCGAGCAGGACGTACTCGTCCTCGCCGCGCTGGTAGCCCTTCACCTCGTCGTCTTCAGCAACGGGCTTGCCGCTGACGGCATCGACATATTGGCTGACCACCCGATGCCCGCTCTTGCGATTGAGCGTATGGAACCGGACCTTCTCGCTCTCGGTCGTAGCGGGCGTCATCGCCACCGGACAGGT
Organism: Mesorhizobium sp. WSM4819; assembly: GCF_055811215.1. Classification (NCBI taxonomy): domain Bacteria; kingdom Pseudomonadati; phylum Pseudomonadota; class Alphaproteobacteria; order Hyphomicrobiales; family Phyllobacteriaceae; genus Mesorhizobium; species Mesorhizobium sp. WSM4819. The sequence continues at coordinate 168,534 of NZ_JBVVQO010000006.1, read as the reverse complement.
CACCAGCGAAAGCTTCAGATAGCCTTTCCAGAAAGGACGTGGCGCCATCGAGCACCCCCGGCAGGAGTAAAACAGTCGAACGCAGCAGGGCGATCGATTGTTCCAGCAGCTTTTTTTGCGAACCGGGGGCCAATCGCATGGTTCGGCAATTTTTGCCAAGGGTTGATGAAACAATTTGCCCGCAATCGCCGTTTCCCCAGCAAGCTGAATTTGGGCGAGGAGGAGGCCTGAGCAGCACCACGCCAGGGTTTCGGCCTTGGAGGTGAAGACCATGGGCTTTGACGCCTTGAGGTTCAAAGATCGAACGGATGCGGGGCGCCAGCTTGCCGCCGATTTGGCCAGGTTCGCGGCAACCGATCTACTGGTGCTGGCGCTGCCGCGCGGCGGCGTGCCGGTTGGCTTCGAAGTGGCGAAGGCACTCGGTGCCCGGCTCGACGTGCTGCTTGTGCGCAAGATCGGCGCGCCGGGCCATTCCGAATATGGCATCGGCGCGGTCGTCGACGGGGAAAATCCGCAGCTCGTCCTCAACGAGGAGGCGATGGCTTTGGTCCGGCCGTCAGACGAGTACGTCGAAGCAGAGAAGCGGCGGCAACTGCTGGAAATCGAACGTCGCAGAACCCTCTATCTCGGAAGCCGGCCTGCGGCTTCGGTCCTGGGCCGGACCGTCATCGTCGTCGATGACGGCATTGCGACCGGAGGCACGGTCAGAGTGGTGCTCAAGGCGCTAAGAAAGGATCGCGCCGCGCATGTCGTCCTGGCCGTCCCGGTCGCACCCCGGGACACGCTGGACCTCATCAAAGCCGATGTGGACGAAGTGGTCTGTCTCGCCACGCCTGAGCCGTTTGTTGCGGTGAGCCGGTATTATGAGGATTTCGAGCAGACCACCGACGCGGAGGTGATCCGGCTGCTGCGTGAGGCGGAGCAGTTTGAGAGCAAATCGTCGACGCGATCTGCCGAAGGAGCACGCCACGGCTAGCAAGGACCGACAACCGATGGAGATCGTCGAGCGCGGCGATATTTCTGCGCGAACTCAAAATGACCAAATCGCGCCATCCGATAGAACCGCTCTTCAGTGGCGAATGGGCCTGAGCCATACGGCCCCTCCCCTTGCGCTCGCAGCCAACCTGAAGCGCGGCCCCGGTCAGGGCCGCGCCACCGCGCGCCAGCGGCGGTTGAGCCGTCAATCGCGCAAACGATTGGCAGCGTGATCCTGGCGCTGCTCAGTCGCGATCTGCCTGGAATCCAGACCGCGTTGCTTCGTGTGCTGAGCCTTGTCGCGGTTGGACAGGACTTTGTTTTCCTCGAGCTTGTCCTTTGGGGTGGTGGTCATGGCGCCTGCACCGGAACCCTTTCCCCGCGCACCCGCTCCGATGTGCTTCTTGCTACCTTTTGCCATGGGCTTGCTCCAATTCTTAGTGGTCGGGACGGTTCTTGTGATGAACGCTCTCCTGATTTTCTCCGCGAAGGATGTTGCGATCGTCAGGGTCAACGAGGTCGGGTGTCTTGGACCTGATTTCCGACCCCTTGCGCAGCGCTTCACGTTCCGCTGCTGATCGCTTCAGGTCGGCCTCTGCGTCGAAATCCTTGCCGGCGCCCTTCGTGTTTTCCCGCTTTTCAATGATGCGCAATTGCTGCTCATGGGTGCTGCGTCCAGCCATTGGTTTCCTCCAAGGTGCCTTGCGGTCGATTTTTTGAGGCCCAGATCGCTGGCGGAACCGTCGACTTCCGGTGATTGCAGTTGGCCACGGTCCTCGCCGCCAATCGTGCGCCACCACGATCTGAGCCTGTCCTTATGGCGATAATGGGAGGGCGGCGGGATCGTTCCGAGATGGCGGCCGAATAAACCGTCTATTCGCTCATCTGCTCCGGGCTGCTCATCCGCATCTGCCATGATCCGTCGGTCTTTCTCCCCGCGGTGTTCCGATGGAACATCAGAGCATCTCCGTCGTTCGGCGACTGATCGCCTAGGTCCACGTCTGACGCCCCGCCGCAGCGAGCGCGTAAAGCTGCAAGAGGATGGACCGCACGATCAAGGACGCCACGGTCAAACGCTTCTACTACGAGAGCCACGATCAGCTCAGGTAACACCTCGCCGACTTCGTTGCCGCCTACAACTTCGCTCGCAGACTCAAGACCCTCAAGCGCGATCCAACGGACTCGCGAAAAGGTTACGCCGCCCTGCGCCGAACTGGAACTCGGTCGGGCTTGAGCAGCTCGTATCGATCAAGGGATCAAAAACCCGCACATCTGGCGAAGTCCTGGATGATTTCGGCACATTCTTTCGAGCGCACGATGCGATGAAGGGCTGATCGGAACTTTGCTTCCGCATTCTTGGCAGCCGAGGTTGGTTGGAACATGTCGCCCCGAGTCGAACGCATTCACAGCGATGAGCGTCTCCCGGCCGAGGTCGACGTCGTCATCGTCGGCGGCGGCATCCTCGGCTCTACGGCCGCCTATTTCCTGGCGAAGCGTGGCCTCTCTGTGGCTCTGCTCGAGAAGGGCCACGTCGCCTGTGAACAATCGAGCCGAAACTGGGGTTGGTGCCGCCAGCAGAACCGCGATCGGCGCGAACTGCCGCTCTCGGTGATCTCCATGCGACTGTGGGACGAGCTGACGCGCGATATCAATCGGGACCTTGGATTTCGGCGCTGCGGTCTCGTCTATGCCACTCACGACGAGGCTGTGCTCGCCGGCTGGGAAAGGTGGCGCGAGGTCGCCAGGGAGTACGAGGTCGACACCCGCATGCTGAGCCGGGCGGAGGTGGCCGAGCGCGTCCCCGAAGCGCGCGACAAATGGGTCGGCGGGACCTATTCGGACCGGGATGGTAAGGCCGAACCTGCGCTCGCCGCGCCGGCTATCGCCGATGGGGCCAGAGCTCTGGGCGCCACCATCCACCAGGAATGCGCCGCGCGGGCGCCCGACTTGGCCAATGGCAAGATTGCGGGCGTGCACACGGAGAAGGGCTACATCAGAACCAGCGCGGTGCTGTGCGCCGCTGGCGCCTGGTCCTCGCGCTTCCTTAGGCCGCTCGGGATCAGTTTCCCCCAAGCGAGCATCCGGCAGACCGCGCTGCGTTCCACCCCGACAATCAACATAGGCGAGGCGGTCTCCACACCCTACTGCACGATCACGCGCCGACTGGACGGCAGCTATACGCTTGCGATCAGCGGCAAGGCGAACCTCGAAATCACGCCCCAGGCAATCCGGTATAGCCGGGAATTCATTCCGCAATTCTTGCGTCGCCTGAAGAACGTCAGGCTCGGCATCGGGCAATCGTTCCTTTCGGGGCCGGATTCAATGCCGGCGCTGCTGACCAGCGACGATCGGATCTTCGAACAGAATCGGGTGCTGGATCCTCCACCCTTAAAATGGCTGGTAAGCCAAGTGGTGGAGAGTGTCCGGAAGACCTTCCCCCAACTCGGCGATATAGAGATCGATAGTGCCTGGGGCGGCTTCGTCGATTGCACGCCGGACGCAGTGCCTGTGGTGTCGCAGGTGGACGGGGTGAAAGGCCTCGTCCTCGCGGCGGGCTGCTCGGGCCACGGCTTCGGTTTGGGCCCGGGGCTTGGCTATCTGGCCGCAGAGCTTGTCGTAAACGACACGCCTTGCGTCGATCCTACACCGTTCCGCCTGTCGCGTCTGGTCGACGGCTCGAAGCTGGACATCGCCGCTATCTGAAGATCAGCCGGAAGTCAGGCCTGACGCGCACCAAGCGAAGTCAAAGTGTCAGCAGACGGGTGAGCGGAATCCCCACGTTCCCTCGCAGTCAAGTCTCCGGGGTGCATGAGCGCAACGTGGTAGGAGTTGCACCAGAATCCGCTCGGGAGAGCGCCGCGCTCATTGCGCTCGTCTTTGGCGCAGTTGGAACCGTCGCAGGAGTTCATTCTAGCGTTTCTGCTTCTGCCGGTAAGGCGAATTGCTCGGCCCATACGCCGCGCCAGCGGCCGGGATGTTTGCCGCAACCTACACACGTGGCAGCGCAAACTTCAACGCCGTGGCCCTGCACTACGGCATCATGCGGGCGACCGGTTTCTACGGCGCTGGGGTGTCGTCGACAACGTCTTAACCAAACCTGTGGGTGCTCGCCCCCTGCGCGGGGCACGCACGGCTTTATCTCACCCAGCTCTTCCACAGGCGGAGCGGCCCCGCACCTCGTCCACGCCGGAGGCGTCAATCTCGGCGCCGCTTCTTACAAGCGCCCTCGCCCTGCTTCTCCCGGTTGTCCTTGGTCTGGGGCGGTCATTGGCCCGGGACAACACACTGGAGGCAACCATGCCCAACACCGCCGAGATCCTTGTCGACACATTTCGACGGCCGTGCGTTACAGGATTCCGCTCAAGCTTCTGGTGATCAAGAACAACATGCTCAACCAGATCGCCTGGGAGCAAATGATGTTCCTTGGCAACCTGCAATTTGCCGCGGAAGGCCCGGTGATCATAGAGGCGGTCGTCGACGCATATGAACCTATGCTGCCGCCGCGCATGCCGAACGAATATCGCAAGAACATGCGCACAGCCCTGCGGGAAACGCCGGGCCGCAAGGAGATCGAAGCAAACCTCGCTAGGGAGCCGCTGAAGACGATGATGGGCTGAGCTCCCTGGCCGGTCAGTCCTTGGTGTAGGCGCCTGGCTGGCGACCGCTCTTCGGAGCCTTGGCGTCCTTGGAACGCTCGGCGATCGACGGACCGGCGCCGGATGTCTTTTCGGTCGCTGCGCTGGGCGTAGACCGCCTGGGCGGGTCCTGCCCTTCGGATTGATGGGTTTTGTCCTCCACCTCGTCCCTTGACCGGGTCAGGCCCATGCCGCCGGCAGGCTTCTTGTTGCCGGCTGCCTCCTGCGAGAATTGATCCGACGCGTCGGCATCTTTCTTTGCCGGGTACTTTGTCGCGCCATGTTCGTAACGGGTCTCGTTTTTGTTCATAGCATTTCTCCGGTTTCACGGATTGTGGCTAAACACTCCTGTTGCGGTACCGCCGCCAGCGCTCCCGCCGGCGCATATGCGATGCGTGCAGCGCCCGGCCGGCGCGGCTGCCGATTTTCGGCGACGCTCAGGCGTCCTGCGCCGGTCAGGCGTCCTGCCATGGCGCGTGCAGGATGTCGGCGCCCGGCTGCTCGTCGAACAGAACCGCGCAGCCGCGCGCCCACGCCACCGGCGACAGTGCGTTGGCCACGATTTCGTCCGGCGAGATGAAATCACCGGTCAGCACCCGCAACTCTTCGACGGCTTTGGCCATCGACACCAATCGCCCTGCGGCGCGGTCGGTGGTGCAGGCGTCGATGACGGAAACGAGATCGATCATTTGGAACTGGCCCATCATAGGCCTCCGCAAACAGCATCCCTTCGCAGCTATGAACGTCGCAACGATCTACAATGTTCCCGGCCGGCCGAACGCATACGCACTAAACCTGGTCTATCGCGTCTCTGAGCTTGCTCAGGAATGCCACCAGAGCATCCTGCGGCCGATCGGCCTCCTCAGTCAGCATGTCGATGCCCCAGCGTCCGAGAACCGCTTCCTGGACGACGCTCGGTTGCGGCATGAAGACGAATGATTTCGGACGATTCTTTTCATAACCGGACCGGCGCCAGGTTTCCCAAAGCCGATACAGCAACAGACGGATGTTCATGTCGGACATGCTGTAGCCGATGAACAGGACAGTGCGCCCCAGTGCGTCGGCGCGAAACTTCACATCCAACGGCGACTCGAACGACAGCCGCTCGAAATAGTCGGACTCCGCCAGGACGAGAGACGCGTCGTCGTCGAAATCGCCGTGGTATTTGATGATCTGGGTAACCTCGCCGTCCACCTTGGGGATATCCTTGGCATTGGCCACTTTCACGAACGCGCGGTCGTGGACTTCGAACGCAACCTCAAGGTTTCGATCATAGTTGGTGGTGTAGATGATCGGAAAATCGAGTGACACGATCAGCTTGTGGATCGCCGATCCGTTGACTTTTTCCCGCGAGACGCTCCATTCGCGATCCATCCAGCTGCGCAAGGGGCCGAGACTGCCATGCTTCAGCCGGTAATATTCGGCAAGAGCCTGGTAACTGGACTCAGGCCTGTCGACCACGTCTCGATTGAGGCCGAGTTCATCCACCATATGCTCGATGAGCGTCTCCCAGGATGGCAGGCCGACGCTCATCGACACACCCGCCCCAACGAACAAGATCGCTCGTCGCTCTTTCACGGATTGAGCCAGTTGCTCAAGTGCAGACGGCATGGCCAACTCACCAGGCAATGATCCAAACACAACTGCGAAAGCCGCCCTCTGTTCCGGAGAAGCCGGATCAGCGCCAAGTCTGTTCAGAAACCGGGTCTGTTCAGAAACCGGGTCTGTTCGGAAAATCGGGTGTGTTCAGCAAATGCGGCGCAGACTGGAACCGCTGAGCCAGATCGAAGTTTGGTGTCAGGGGAGAGACCATGATGGCCGTCCGACGACATCAGACCAAAGCGAGAGGCGATATTCAGGCCGGGGCGACACAGGACAAGACCCCGGGGTTCGACCCTGCCGCGGCACCTGAAAAGACCGACGCCGAAGCGGCCGGTATGCCAAATCCTGTCGCCGAGGCTCGTCCACGGCGACAGCCTGAGTTCACGAATGAAGCAAGCTTCGGCGATGCGATGCGGCCGGCAGCAAGCGAGCCTGGTCTTCAGCCTGGCAAGAACTGGCCGGTGCTGGTGATTGCCGCAGTCGTTCTCGTAGCGGCCGCGGCCTTCGTGGTGGCAGCCATGCTGCGCTAGTTCCTCTGCACAGAGGATTTGGTTCTTTGACTGACGGCCGCTGACGACCGGTCTGCAACCGCCAATCTCCAACGTCTGCGATTAGCCGTAAGCCACCCACGCCTTCGTCATCCTAGGTCGAAGCAAGGAGCGAAGCGACGCGGCGCAGAACCTAGGATCCATGCCGTGACATCCGCCGAAGAATGCAGCGGAGCAGAACCGAATGCTACCATCCGGTCCCGCGAAAAAGCTCGAACCACTCCGGATTGGTCTTCTCAATCAACTCTATCTTCCACTGGCGCGGCCAGCGCTTCAGCGACTTCTCGCGCTGGATGGCATCACGAATGTCGAAATATTCTTCGTACCAGACCAGACGCTGCACGCCGTAGCGGCTGGTGAAGCGCGAGCCCTGGCCGGATCTGTGCTCCGGCATACGGCGTCCGAGATCGTTGGTGACACCGATGTAGATCGTGCCGCGCTTCTGGCTCACGGTCATATAGGCATAGCCGGTCATGGTGGAAGGGTAACTGCCACCGTTGCGGATACAAGTGCCATTCAGAGCCGCTGCATTCTTCGGCTGATGTCACGGAATGGATCCTAGGTTCTTCGCCGCGTCGCTTCGCTCCTTGCTTCGACCTAGGATGACGAAGTGGAGGGATGCTCCGGCTAATCTCGAAAGTGCGCGCTGCCCTGAGATCGGCCCGTTTGCGGGGAGTGTCTATGTTCGCTGCCGATCGGTCCGCTAGCGAGGTACGTTTCCGGGCACAGATATACGTGAGCCATCCCCCGTAACTTCCGTAAGGATCTGGCCGGATCCCCGCGCCGCCATGTCACGCCCAAAAGCATAGTTCAGTTCGGTGAGCGCCGTGATGAACCTGGCCGATCTCGCCGAAGATCGAGCCGATGATGCCGCATGACGACAGGCAGATGCCGGACAGCGCCGAGACCATCACGTCGATGGCACCCAAGTAAATCGACTCACCAATTCACAAGCCACTCATGATCATTTTCCCGACTGCCAAAAGGCTCGGGTAATAGCCGCTGTACTTGGGCAGGCTGCCGGGCATGTCCAGCACACGACGGTGATAGAATATATCCATCCGAACCGGCGGCAGCCGGGCCCCGGGCTCGAAATTGCTGACCGGGATGAACATCGTCTTGAACGGCCCAAAGCCCGCAACCTCCACAACCGGCTTGCCGCAGGTCCGGCAGGCCCCGCGATTGAAGTTCGGCGGCGGACGGTATTTCTTGAATGAAATATTGCCGGCGTTTTTCAGCACGACACCCTTGGCGCGAACGGCAGCCACGTCCGCAAACGGTTTGCCGTTGAACGCCTGGCAAATCAGGCAGTGGCACCGGAATCTACCCTTCGGGGCAGTACGCACCTCGAACGAGCAAGCGCCGCATTCGCAGGAGCCGTGCAGTGGCAACAATGGGTCGGTCGTCATGTGCTGATGCTCCTGAGCTCGATTTGATGACGGCATGCTGGTCACCGGAGCATCATGTTGAAGATGGTATCGATTGGCGGTCTGAAGGGCGCGCGCAGAAGGTTGGAGAGGTTCCAACGGCCCCGCTCATAGATTCCTTTGATTTTTGCGATTGCGTTCATGGTCCACTCCGATGTAGACAGGAGAAACTTACGCCCTTGATGTAGCCCCTTAAGTAGCCACTGTCAACAATGTATTCACAAGAAACTTTGAGGTGCCATGCAGGACGTACCCAGCCGCCCCTATCACCACGGTGATCTCCGCCGTGCCGTTATCGAGACGGCGTTGGATATGCTTCGGGAGGAGAAGGGCTGGCAGTTCACGCTGCGGGAAGTCGCCCGCCGGGCTGGAGTAAGCCACGCGGCACCCTACAAGCACTTCCCCGATAAGGCCGCGCTGCTTGCGGAGATCGCTATGATTGGGTTCGACCGACTGCGCGATTCCCTGTCGGCAGCGAAGTCTGAAGCGCCGAAAACTCTGCGCGAGGAAATTACTCCGATAGCTCGAGCCTACACCGCGTTCGGAACGGACAACCCGGCTCTCTACCGCCTGATGTTTAGCGCGGAGGAGGGAAAAGCGGTGGGAATGCATCTCAATGAGCGGGCGCTGGCGGTATTCGACGTTCTCCTCGAAATCCTCCGGCGCGGCCAGGCCGCGGGGAACATTCGCAAGCGGCCGATAGAAGGTCAGGCGGCAGCCGCCTGGGGGCTCATCCACGGCATGACCATGCTTGCGATCGATGGACTCCTGGTGCCCGAGAAGGCGGGATCGGCCCCCTTGGATGCGGCGTTGAGCACACTGTTGGAAGGGCTGGCGAACCCAGCAACATGACATTAACTGGCGCCATCCCGTCCGCCCTACGATCCCCCTACCGTATCTGTGCCCCTTAATGTTCAGGGGCCTTATTCGTAGCCGAGGGCCAGGTCATTGTGAACATCTGTCGCAGCGATCGCAGCCTGGCCGAAGGCGACTGCGATCTGGTTCAGAGCCTTGACCAGGTCGCCGATGGCATACACCCCCTCGACCGAAGTCCGCTGATGCTTGTCGACGATGACATAGCCCTCGTCGCAGCATTTGACGCCCATTGCCAGCGCAAGGTCGGAACGCACCTGGCATCCCATCGCCGGATAGATGACGTCGAAATGGCGCACCTCGCCGTCCTTGAGGATGGCCTGGTAGCCGCTGTCGGTGGGAACAAACTTTTTGAATGCGTCGCAAACAGCAATGTTCTCTTCCATGGCCACGCGCCGTGTGCTGGCGGAAAAATCGGGAAGATAGCGTGCGAGCATTGTGACATGCTGCGTAAACTGCTTGAGGAACAGGGCCTCTCGCAGCACCTGCGCCTCGTGACCGATGACCGCGACCTGACGATCTATGACTTCGTAGCCGTCACAAACCGGGCAAAGGCGTACGCTGCCTCTGGCGATGGCCTCGCGCAGTCGCGGAATTGCAGGCACGACATCGACGATACCTGTCGCCAGGAATACCTTTCGGGCGACGATCCGCCCGCCGTTGGTTTCGGCGCCGAACCCGCCTACGGTCGGCTCGACCGATGACGCGTGATCCTGGATCAGTGTCGCTCCGAACTTGGCGGCCTGAGAACGAAGCCGCTGCAGAAGATCGGGGCCGCTGATCCCTTCCGGAAATCCCGGGCAGTTGCGGCTTTCCGCAATCAGCCTCGCGCGCGGTTCACCCGCGTCGACCACGACGACCCGATGACGGAACCTGGCGAGATAGACAGCCGCCGCCAGCCCCGCAGGTCCACCGCCAACAATGAGAACATCCGCTTCGGTCGCGGACGAGGCTGAATGTCGGCGTTTGCGCACGGGTTGATCCATCCGCGCCGAACGCATTCATGGCAAAGATGTTCCAGCGCCGAAATCCAAGCGACCACATCTGTCGCGGCAAGGCGTCACCACTCGATCGTCGGCCGCGCGATCATCAGCCAGAAAATCCCGAGGACGGCAGCAAAGGCGGGAAAGCCGAAGGCGAACCACAGCCGGAAAAGCCTGATATACCGGGCCGGCAGCGGGGTCCCCGTTTTGGCGGCTTCGGACGCCAGATTGCGCATTTCCATCTGCATCCATACCACTGGTAGCCAGAACACACCGGTGACGATATAGAGCGCGATGGACAGCACGATCCAGCCTTCGGAGAGCGAGTAGCCCGCCAGCCAGGCGAGCGCGACGCCGGTTATCGGCTGCGCCACGACGGCAGTTGCCGTGAAGAGAAAGTCGGCGACCACCACGATGCGCGCCACTGCCGCAATTGTTGCCGCGTTGCCGGTCCTGTGGGCGAGAAGCATGAAGAAGGCGATGCCGGCCCCGGTGCCAAGCAGCACGCTGGCACCGATGACGTGCAGGAACTTCAGCACGAAATAGAGCATCAGCGCTCCTCCAGGATCGCCAAGGCAACGAAGTGAAGGACGATGATCGGCAAGACCTTCAGGAATGGCCCAAGTGGTTCGTTCCACAGGTCCGGGCGCAGGAACGTGCCAACGGCCAGATAGAACAGCGACAGCGCGATGCCGGCGTAGAGACCTTTTCGCGCCGTTGGCCGCCAGGCTATGAGTGCGCCGACGACGATGTCGGCAAGAGCGCCGGCGATCACGGCAGGCGCCGACAAGATGCCAGCCCCCGTGCTTTGCATGAGGCCGATGCCGTTGCCGTAGCCAGTGGTCAGCGACACAATCCCTGTCATGATCCAGAACAACGGCAGCACGACGTAGATTGCCGGCTTGGTAACATAAAGCCCGGCAAACCATTTTTCCTGCACCGTCGCAGGATTGAGCGCGAGGAACTGCGCCAGGCTTTGTGGCCGCGTGCCGGTCAGGGAAATCCAGTCCGAGGGATCTCCGAGCGCCCCCCGTGCGATCTCCCTGGCGGCGTTGCTGCGCATTGGGGGCCGCCAGCCGAGCATCGCGGCAAAATCGCCGAGGCGATAGAGAAGCCGCGCACCCCAGCCCGGCAAGACCAGCCTGGCCGCAGGAGCCCAGCCGAGCCAGCGGCGGAAAGTACCGACGACCTCATCCATGGTCAGCTGTTCGGGACCGGCAAGCTCCAGCGCCAGACGAGACGGGCTGCCGGGATTGAGAAAGAAGAGCACCGTCGAGACCACATCCTCGAGCTGCACGACCTGCAGCCGGCCGGTATCTGGCATTGACGGCAGGACCGGCAGCGAGGCCAGACCGCGAAACAATGCACTGGCCCCAAACACAGGCCGGCCGAGCACCACGGAAGGGCGAAGGATTATCCAGTCCAGGTCAAGCGCCATCAGCGCCTGATCGCCGGCATATTTCGTCGCCGAGAACGACGAAGGCTGTGCCCGATCCACTCCCATTGCCGAGAAGTGGATCACCTTGGCAACGCCGGCCCCCGCGCAGGCGAGAAAAAGAGCCGCCGCCGCATCGCGATGGACTTGCCCGGTCTTTTCGCGCGGGCTGTCCTGCAGAACGCCGGCACAGTTCACCACGGCATCGACGCCAGTCAGATGCGGCAGCCAATCTTCAGGGCGTAGCGCGGCTGCCATATCCAGCACCAATGTCTGGTAATCACGGGCGGCATTTGCCCGAAGGCTACGGGCGATGCCGACCACCTCATGTCCTTCGGAGACGAGGCGGGCGCAGATCGAAGCGCCGATAAAGCCGGTGGCCCCAACAACGAGAATTCTCATCGGACCCCGATCTCCGGCAGCCACGAGATCGCCGCCGTTCTATTCGGCGCGTATCTCTTCCCTATCATCGATGTTTTTCCGGCGCTGCGAAAGCACACGTCTTTCGGCGAGTTGCTCAGGGTTGCAGATGGCCGCATGACCACGGTCTCTAACGCGATGGGGCGGAATCCTCATTCATGTACTCATGAATGAGACCAAGGATTTGCGAGCGGACCAACTCGCGAGCCTCGGGCTGAACGAACGGCATCAAGAGTTCGACCCGTTCCTCGACGCTCTCGGGAAGATCCGCAGCAGGATCGACGAGGTCGTTGCCGTGCGCGTAGAGATTTTCCGTCAATTTCTTATCAAGGTCGGAAAAAATGCCCATTGATCTGCTCCAAACCAGCTTCTCTGCTTAATAGAAGGTTGACGAAAATGTTCCCCGGATGATCGATCACAACAGCTGCTTCTCCGGCCGAAGCGCTGGGACTGGTCCAGCTCCACTTGTCCGGGCGGCAAGGAATTCAGGCAGTATCTTAATGTGGGAGAATTAGAGAGACATTTGCGCGAGGTGCGAAAAAGCAACGCCAATACAGCTGATTAGTGACGACGTAGGTACTCTCGCAGATGTGGTATTGGCCGTCCGGCGATTCCTGCACACGGTCCCGTGGGATGTTGAAATCATGCGGCAAGTAAGTGTACCCACCGTCTATCCTGGACCGTACCGACGACCGAGGTATGGCGCGGCAATCAGAGCCACCGCAACACTTGAATTTCGTCAGTGGGTCAATCCTGTCCTCGTACCAATCATGGGCGCTGGCGGCAGTTGCGGTGGCGATACACATCGTGAAGACGAGGCTTCGCATGGCGTTCCCCCAGGTATTTGGCAGGCGCTGCTCGATCGAGCGTCCATGTATATTAGCGTTCCATTAAAAACACCATTGGCCTCCGACCGACTGACGCAGTTCCAGCAAGCGACGCTCGCGCTGAATGACCGCATCGGGTCAACCCTGCCAACAACCGGGAGTTGTCTCATTCGTTTCCGTGTCGGCCGATCGCGGTGAGATTGCGTTGGATTAGGGCTAATGCGCGCTCCCGATTATTGCGGTAGGCGATTGCTGCAGGTCCGTTTGCAGCCCCACATTGAAATCCCGTCACACTTGTAACTCTCACCTCTCCGGCTGCCCGAGATAGCGTCTTTTATCGAAACCGTGGAAACGGCGAATTCGACCGCAGGACCGGAAATGACGATGTTTGCAGCAAAAGAGAAAGCCACTTCGTTGCTCGGGCAGGCGGTCGGTTTTGCCCGCTGGCTCGGGCTCGCCGCCGCACCGACCTTTGCACTGATGGCCTGGATTTCTACTGTCGGCTCGAGCATGACCATGTGCTCTGCCGCCCCGCCTTTCATGCCGATCAACGACATGGCCCTGATGTACCTGCTGATGAGCCTCTTTCACGTATCGCCGTGGCTGAAGCTCTTTTCCGCCCGTTCGCAGCACTGCAACACTTCCGTCGCCCAAACCCAAGGAGACTGACAATGCAACACGCTGTTGTTTCACGCGATAACTGGCTGACCGCCCGCCGGGACCTCCTGCGAGCGGAGAAGGAACTCACGCAGCTTCGCGACAAGGTCGCACGCGAGCGGCTCGCCTTGCCCTGGGTGCGTATCGACAAGGAATACGCGTTTGACACGCCGGATGGTCCGCGTGCGCTCGCCGATCTCTTCGACGGCCGCTCGCAACTTCTCGTGCAACATTTCATGTTCGCACCGGGATGGAAGGAAGGCTGCCCGAGTTGCTCGTTCATGGCTGATCACACCGACGGCATGAACAAGCATCTGGCGCATCACGATGTAACCATGATCGCCGTCTCGCGCGCGCCGCTTGCCGATATTGAGCGCTACCGCAGACGTATGGGCTGGCAGTTCCGATGGGTGTCCTCGAACGGCAGTCCGTTCAACTACGATTTCCGGGTCAGTTTCACGCCCGAAGAGGTCGCCACCGGGCACATCGACTACAACTACGGCGAATGGCGGGAAACCGGCGAGGAATGGCCTGGTCTGAGCGCCTTCTACAAGGATGAGGCTGGCACCGTCTTTCACACGTACACCACCTTCGGCCGCGGTGTAGAGGTGATGATGGGCACCTACGCCATGCTCGACCTGATGCCAAAGGGGCGCAACGAAGCTGAGGGAATGGACTGGGTGCGCCGCCACGACCGCTACGCGTAGGCCCGCGAATGAGCCCGGACGGAAAACGAGAAATATATCCGTCGCATCTACAAGCCGCTGCCCTGGAGCCATCAGCCTGGCTCCTCACGAATTTCCGATATCGCCGCCCTTGGGCCGGCGGGCCGACCAAACACTTCGGCGCTTGCGGCTTCGAGCTCGCTCAGAGACCTGGAGAGGGTCGCGCCCCAGACGACATGGACGGCCAGCATCAGAACATTTCGGTAGAAGGGGTGCCGCCAGGCTGGCGCGAGGATATGGGCAGCGGGAATCCATCCGAGATAGCTGAGCGCCCACACGCCCAGGCCATAAAGGATGCCGTTGCCACGGCGCGTGGGCAGAAGCGCGAAAATCGAGCCGGTCAGGGCTCCAAAGCCGAAATGGGCAAGCAGCGTGCTGGTTCGCGCGCCCTGCTCGTCACCGGCGGTGGCAACGCGCTCGACGATCTCGCGCGGTGGCAAAGGATAACGGTCCCGGTTGTCAAGCAACGGATGAAGGCGCCGCATGGCGATGGTCATCGCCAGCGTGGCCGCAAATCCCGCCAGAGCTCCTGATACGATCCGCTGCAACACCTCCTCCCACGATGATACTGCCAAACGGCAGTCTGGCGCGATTGTTCCGGACTGCCGCTGCGCGCGAGATCGTGGACGGCCACTCGCTGCAAGGAAACGCGACGAGACTGGCCGAGGGACAATGCAGGAAAAAGTGATGTTGCCGCCGGCGGGCTACTGCTTAGTCGGCGCAGCGGCGGAGTCGGCGATCGCTTGGCTTGCCAGTTCCGCCTTGATGTCGCGCGCCAGTTGCAGATGCTCGAGCACCGTCGGCAAAGTCTCGGAGGCGAAATGCTGAAGGCCGGCGTTCTGTCCAGATCCTATCTCCCATTCAAGCAGCTGCACCGTCTTCTGGTGATCGGTGATCTGCCCGCTGATATAGGCCATATCAAATTTCGCCCCGTCGAGCTTTTCAAGCGCGGCCCGCTGCCGCTCGTGCTCCTCGTCGAGCCCTTCCGGCAGCGGGATCTTATTGGTCTCAGCGAGAGATTTCAGTCTCGCGTTCGCCGCCGAGTGGTCGTCGACCATCCGGCCGGCAAATGCGGTGACGGCGGAGTTGCCGGACTTTTTCGCGAGCTTGCCGAATTCGACCTCGGCTGCGCCGCCGGCGGCGGCGAGCTGCGCGAACAGCCGGTCCTGGTAGTTGGTCTGATGAGGCGCCGGCCGTCCCGGCGCCTCCATCCTGGTATCCGGAGCCATGCCGGCCGGGTTTCCGATCTGGGCCAAAAGCGGCGATACCGAGAGAGGCGATGCGGAAAGCACCACCAATCCCAACACAGTTGCAAAAACACGCATGAGAACCTCCTTCGAAGATGCGCCGGGATCGGTCGGCCTGCCGCGGTCAAAGCGCGAGCATATAGGCAACGAGGTCGTTCTTTTCGTCCTGGGTGAGCTTGGTGCCGAGCACCAGGTTGAAAAACTCGACCGTATCGGCGAGCGTCATCAGACGGCCGTCATGCAGATAGGGCGGCGTGTCCCTTATGCCGCGCAGCGTAAACGTCTTGATCGGCCCGTCCGGCAATTCCACCATGTCGTTGAAGGTCTGCCCCGGCTTATAGAAGCGCTCCAGCTTCAGATCGTGCATGTTGTTGTCCATGAACGACGTTTGCGGGACATGGCATTGTGCGCAGCGGCCCTTGCCCATGAACACGCGCTCGCCTGCCAGTTCCTGCTCGCTGGCCAAGGCGGGGTCGAGCCGTCCGAACGGGTCGAGCTTCGGCGCCGGCGGAAAATCGATGATGTTCTGCATCTGCGCCATCATCGCCACCTGGTTTGTGCGATCGGGCAGGTTGACGCCCTTCCTGGTAGCGCTGACATGATCGCCGTTGAAGTATGCGGTGCGCTGCTCGAATTCGGTAAAATCCTCGACCGAGCGCAGCGACCGTTTCGACCCATGGATCTGCTGGTTGAACAGACCGCGCAGGCTAGTCGTGTCGAGACGGAAGCGCGCGGCCTGCGGCCTGACATCGGGCGTCAGATGAAAGGCAGCATTGGTGTTGAAGTTGGCATGGCAATCGAGGCAGGTTACGCCCAGACTCTGCGCCGCCACCTTGCGGTCCTCGGTCTGATTGAATTCCTCCTGCGGGAACGGCGTCAGGAGTAGCCGCAGCCCTTCCATCTGAACCGGCGTGATGATGCCATTCATGATTTCATAGTAGTTGCGGATCGTCAGCAACTCGCCCCGGGAAACATCGCCCAGTTCCGGATGGGTAGTCAGGAATATCGGTGACGGGAACTCTGGCGTAAGGTGATCGGGAAGATCGAAATCGACGTCGAAGCGTCGGAGATCGCGCCCCTCCTGCCGGCCGATCTCACGAATTTCCTGTTCCGGAAAAACCTGTCCTCCGGTCGCCTGTTTGACATGGGGCAGCGGCAGAAGACCATTGGGCAGCAGGTTGCGGTCACGTATCTCGCCAGGGCTCATCTCCGACAGGCCCTGCCAGGTCTGGCCATTCGCCAGCTTGACCCGGACGCCGTCCTGGACAGGTTTTGTCCCGCCCGACATCATTGTGCCTGACATGGGGCGATCCGACAGGTCGTACCGCTCCTCCAGCAAAGCCCGCTGGCGCGCCATGACGCGCGGCTTCTGCGCTTCGTCATCAGCCTTGACGGCGGAAAATGGACGAGCGGGCAATGGTCGGTAGGTTGTATCGGGCGGCAGTGGATCCGACAGTGCGCTGAGGCTGGCGGCAACAACGACAAGAGCGCATGGAATGCCTGCATTCAACACTCTGCGCATTTTTCCCTCCATGGCTGAAGTGCTCCGAACCGCGCTGCGCGTGATTTGTTCCCGCCGCGAGCGGCGCAACCGGGATCGACCGTTCGTTGTATGCGGACAGTGCCGGCGCCCAGACTAGCGAGGCTCGCCTGGCGACTCCCGTTTGCCCCGCTTTGCCAGCGCCAGGCCGCCGATCAGCATCAACGCACCCCAAACCAGGAACCCGATGTCCCAGTAGATCCACTGGTCCTGCGGAACGGTTTCGTTGACATGGTGGATGCCGAGAAGCTGGTGATTGATCAACCCTTCGACCAGGTTGAATATCCCGAAGCCCATGAGCATCGTCCCAAGCAACATCTTTCCCGACCACCAGAGATGAGATTTGTGAGCGGTGCGCCAGAGCACGGCCAAACCAAGCACGACGAAGATGTATGTGCCGGCGTGGAACAGGCCATCGAGAAGCGTGTTGAACCTAAGGTTCTCAACACTGTCGGAGGGATAGCCGGCGCTGGTCACCATATGATGCCACTGGAGCAACTGGTGCAGCACGATTCCATCGAAGAACCCGCCCAGGCCAAGCCCCAGCAGAATACCTGCGGACGCTGGAAAGCGGCGATGCTGCGAAGCCGTGGTCTCCATCCCCCTTCTCCTTTAGCGGCCTAACTTCGGGCCAGGCCATGTGTTCCCTGCCCTACCTGCCCCTTGAACACGCGTGCCTCAGGTCGCAACCACGGCGCAACAATCAAGCGCCAGCTCACCGCCTAAACGACTCCGGCGATTGCAACACGCCTTGCTTGCGACAGGCTACATCGCCGGCACGAGACTCCGGGCCTTAGGAGATCACTGAAATCGACATCGGCGCGGATCGTCGACTGAATGCTTGGCGCCGGCTGGACGCGCGGCGACATCAAGCGCTCGCTACGACGGCTGATCGCTGCTGACTAGCTGACAATATGAGGCGATGGCGGTCACACGCCAAACTACTCGTGAGTGAGTTGACCGACCACGAGCATGTCGATTCGGATGCGCCGGACTGGCTTGTGCGCAAGTAGGTCCCAATCAGGCGGGGCTACTTCTGAATGGCGCCGAAGATCGACCCCACTAGTCATCTTTTCTTCAAATCTTCAGCTTCGTCCTTCAGCCGCTGCCAGTCTGCGCCGTGCTTGCGAAGCAATGCCCGCGCTTGTTTGGGCGTCACGTCTGTCACTTCCGCGAGGTGCTCAACTTCTAGTTCTGCACCCTTCTTAACTCGGCTCGCGTCGCTCGTCCTCTTGACCGCCATCTGTTTGCGTCCTCCTTGGCCCAGGTCAGTGGCAACGAATGTTGAGCGTTGTGGTTCCGTAACCTGTGGAACTAACTGCCGGCCATGTAGTTCTACCGCCGAAGGAGATCTCAATGCTTCGATTCTTAATCAGTCTTGGCGCGCTGTACGCGGCATTTCAAATTGGCCGTGAGTTCGGCCGCACCGAAGCGGAGGTCATCCAGATTCCACCCGACGATCGTCGTCCGACGCCTGGAAACGGGAGAGAGTTCGGCGAGCGGACCTAAGGATTCTGGTAGCCCGCTAAAGCTCGCGCTATCTACGCGACGTTGGCGCGAGCAAAACCAGTTACTCCAACTAAACTGCGCCTTGAGACGGCCACGGAAAATTAGAGAGCGCCAGGTGCAGTGTGCCTAGTACGACTTCTTGGTCTTCCAATTCCTCTTCGGTTTCGGTGCCGGTGCCCCAGGAAGAGCCGTTTCAGTCCTCAGTCGTTGTTCCCGGAGCCGAGCCGTCTTTGCATCTCGTGCCGCGCGCTCGACCTCGATCAATTCCCGTGCAGCATCCGACGTGCGTTCCTTTCTGTCTTGTTTTTCTTTATCGGTGAATGCTTGTCTTTCCCGCATTGTACTCCCCGATCTTACAGCACAGGGCTTTGTTGCCGCACCGAACTATTGTCGCCAGATCGGGTTCCACCCTGACAGCAAAAAAACAGCCGCCTCGTTCGGCACGGGGCTACATCCACTCCAAAGCGCTGGCCGTTCCTGTAGAACGCTTCAACCACTTTGCCGTTGTTTAGGGCTCCTGCAGGAGGCTGGGCATGAGAATACTCCTTCAGCTTGTCGGTGTTCGCCACGGCACCCCCGCGCCCTGTGCCCACGCCAGGGCCTGCTCGGTCTACTCAGCCAAGCCTCTCAACCGTCTCCCCGAATTCCAGGTCGGAAGAATGGACGAGCGTCCACAACGGGGAGCGACCACGGCTGAGTTCTGGAGGAACCAGTTCCAGAACCTACCCCGTCCCCAGCCGTGCCTGCTTGCCACGTGGTGAGTTCGCCTTTGGACTTGGCCCGTCGTTCAGGAACAACAACGCCCAAGCCAAGTTTGGTGGTCCAGGAGGTAACGACAATGCGCATACTGAGAACATTCTTTGGATACTTGTGGCGCTCGAACAGCAAGTCGGCGCCCGACCTTGCGCCGCCCGTCGACGCAATCGTTCGGCTGCTGAAAGAAAAGCAAAAACTCGCTACAAAGAAAGGACTTGGCCGACCAGATCAGACTGCGGGCGGCTGACCGCGCAAGGCCCCGCGCAGACTGAAGACCCCGAGGGAAGCCGCTGCGGTCACCGAAATCCTGCGGTTGCGGGCGGCCTCGAGCGTGCCGGGCGCTTACCTTCTGCGCCGTGAATATTGGAGGGCGCGGAAACGCCGATGCTGCGACGCCGTGGTCGCCATCCCTCTCTCCTTTGGCACCCCAACTTCGGGCCCGGCCATGTTTTCCCTGCCCTACCTGCGCCTTGGATACGCGTGGCTCAGGTCGCAACCACGGCGCAACAATTAGGCGAGCTCACCGCCTAAACGACTCCGTCGTTTGCAATACGCCTTCCTCGCGACCGGCTGCATTGCCGGCACGAGACTCCAGGCCTTGGGAGATCACTGAAATCGGCATCGGCGCGAAGTTGCTTGCCTAAATCCGGCGGACGGCAAGTGCGACATCTGCGGAGAACGGCGGCACATCAAGCTTCAGCCAGCCATCCGAATTCGCCTGCCATTCCGCTGTTTGCCTGCCGGCCGCGGTGTCCCAGGCGATCACGCGATAGGTGCCGCGAGCCAACCCGGGCAACTCCAGGACGGCAGGAATGGGCGCAGTGCCGGCACGCAGCATGCCGTTTCGCCCGATCGTGTCGCTGCGAACCAGCCAGACCACTGCCTGGGAATCGTCGCCGCAGGCGACCGGCGCGATGTCTGGACCGGAAACCCGCATCTTGTCGCCGAGATGGACACGCCGGAACGAAACCCAATCTATCAGAGGCAGGAAGTCGGCCAGCGAACGCTGCGCCCGCCGCATTCCGGGGGTGAGCACGTGCGGGGAGCGGTTCGGCCACCGCATGCCGCCACCGGCACCCCCCGCCGCCAGGTGAGCCCATTGCAAATGGCGGAAGTATTCATCGTCGAAAGGTTCGGGGAGCGTGATCTTCTTGTCTTTGAACGAGTGGATCGGGCCGTGCTCGGAATCGAGAAAAGGGCGGCCGTCAAGAATTTCACCAAGCGCCTCTCCGACGATTCGCGCCATGCCAAGCGCCGGCGCCACCGTGTCACTGGGGTCGTCAATTGTGCCCTCCTCGTAGAGATGGAGGGAGGCGAAATCGAGGTCGGGGTGGCGGAAGATCGGTGCGGCCAGCGGCATTTGCGGCCGCCAGCGAAGCTCAGGTCCGAATAGCGAAACGGTCTGCGGGTGAGAGCGGCCGTAAAGTGACGTTTCCAGGCGGCGCACAAAATCGCTGAGATCATGGATGAAGGCGCCGAAGCCGTCCGCGCTGCCCTGAGCCTGCTCGGGATGGATTTCGTTCCAGAGGTCCCATGCGAAGAGGGCTCCGCTGCCGCTCCATCTGCGAACCACGAATTCCAGCCTCGCCTTGATCGCGCGGCGGGTATCGGGGCAGACCAGGAATCGGGACGGGTGGTCCAGCACGCCTCCGTTGTGGTGGTTGTAGGGATGGTGGCGCCAGTGCAGCCACTGCCAGAACGTATCAAAGGGGGTGAGCAGGATTCTCAAGCCCTGTTTTTCGCAAAGACGGAAGAGGTCGTCCCACAGTCCCACCATCGCCGGCACGAAGCGGCCCTGCGGCTTCTCGAAGTAGCGGTGGCGAACCTGGGCATATTCCAGCATCAGCCTAAGACAGGTGACGCCGCTTTCCTTCAGCCAACGGAGATGATCTTCCACGCCGGCCATATCGGCGCGCCGGAACAGACCATTGAGTTCGGGCCAGCTTACCGCATCATTCTGCCCGATCGGCGTCCATGCCTCGCCGTCCTCGGTGACGAAATACGAACCGGCTACCTTGATCCAAGGCAGGCCCGCAGCCGATCTCGGCGCGGAGTCTTCCACTTCGCCGACCAGCGGTGTCGCCAATCTGATATCGTTCAAGGCATGCTCGAATTTCGTCCGCGGAGCAGTATAACTGCCGCGGTGGCAAAATGTTTCGCCGGGCTTGGATCCTTTCGCCCCATTTTGCGGTACAACGATGCCCTGTCCCGACGCAGCGGCGCCCCGCCTCAAGAGCGGCGCGGATCCGGTGATGTCGACCCGATCACCAGAGAAGTTGCAGGCCGCAGAACGCACGCTCGGTTCAGATAGCCGTGTGAGAGCCCCCGCTGCGGACATGACGAGGGAGCGGAATTGTCGTGCGTCGCTTCGTCGACAAGGCAGAAATGCCAGGTTGACAGGTCGCCTCCCCAGAAAAACTTCAGCCGAAGGGAACCTCACGTTCGCAGGCAAGTTCGGTAGGCAGTGTGGGGGAGATTGCGCGTGTCGGTTCATCTCATCGGTTTCATAGTTGTCGTGCCCGCGATCTTCTCCTTCTTCGGATTCCATCATCCAGCCCGACAACGATTGGCGAGGCGCGGCTTCAGAGCGCCGGCCTGCCATCCTGAGGTCAACGTCTGCTCACCGACAACAGCTGGACTCGGCTCCCTCACGCTTGCTTGCTCAACATTCTACGCTTGCACGGCATTTACCGCTCAGGGGACCACCGTGATGGAGGCCCGAAGGAAATTGTGGCGGTCGAGACCGGCAATGGCCGGTCGCCTGGCGGGAGCGTCGGCGCGAGCCTGGACCGACGGGTCGCGCGTATGAGCGGCGATCCGGCGCGTTCGCCAGGCGAGTACCGGTCCGCGTTTGCCAGCTTCTTCATGGCTGGTTTCGAGTGTTCATCGCATCGGCGCGGCGACGGAGTGCGCCTCGATTTGATCCGCGCGACCGCCCACGACACGCACGCCCTCGGCGACTATCGCAGTTGTGCTGCCCTTGGGCTTCGCACGATTCGCGACGGCTTGCGCTGGCACCTGATTGAAACAGAGTCAGGAGTTTTCGATTGGTCGGGTTGGATATCGATGATCGAAGCAGCTCAGGCCGCCGAGGTGCAGGTCATCTGGGATATCTTTCACTACGGCTCGCCGGATCATGTCGACCAGGGTGGCTCAGGTTTCACCGAGGCCTATGTGCGATTCGCCGCTGAGGCTGTCCGGGTTCACCGCTCCGTTGCCGGGACAGCTCCCCTGGTATGTCCCATCAATGAAATCTCGTTCTTCGCATGGGCGATAGAGGTCGGCTATTTCCCGCGCGTGGGGCCGAAGAAGCGGGGATGGTTCAAGCGGCAGCTTGTGAGGGCAGCGGTTGCGGGCGTCAAAGCCATGCGGGATGCCGAACCTGATTGCAGGTTCATCTGGGCTGAACCGCTAATCCACGTCGCTCCTCGCGACCGCACTCGCGCCGAGCAGCGGCGCGCAGAAAATGTTCGTCAGGGCCAGTTTGAAGCCTATGACATGCTGACGGGCCGTGCCGAGCCCGAACTGGGCGGCAGCGAGGACTGTGTCGACGTCATCGGGCTCAACTTTTATCCGCACAATCAATGGTACTTTCAGGGGCCAACGATACCAATGGGTCACCACGAATACCGGGCACTTTCGGACATGTTGGTCGAGGTCGCTGAGCGCTACAGGAAACCTATGTTTATCGCCGAGACGGGTGCTGAAGGGTCAGGCCGGCCGGCATGGCTCCATTATGTCTGCGATGAGGTCCGCGACGCGATGAGCCTTGGTACGCCGGTCCAGGGCATATGCCTTTACCCGGTGACCGCGTATCCCGGCTGGGACAATTCGCGCCACGCGGAAGTCGGCTTGTTCTCGACGATACATGCCGACGGTTCGCGCAGCCTTCGCCAGCCGGTTGCAAATGAATTGGAGCGCCAGCGCGCATTGTTCGCGGCTTCGTAGCCGTTAAAAAAGGCGCGACGTGACGTTGGCCACTTCTCGCGGCGGATCACGGCAAGGCGCGACTTGACTTGGCTGCCGCTATCCGAGATCAGTATTGATGTTCGCCGCGAGCCGTGCCCGACGAACCGAGCATCGCTCGGTGCGTTGGCATCTGCGCGGCGCCGTTCGCCGGCAGGCTTTGTTGAATTCGCGCGAACGTCGCCAAGGCCTGACCGACGACCTGATCCATGTTGTAATAGCGGTACGTCGCCAGGCGCCCAACGAACCAGACGTCGGGGCACGCCGCAGCCAGTGCTTCGTAACGTTTGTACAGCGTCTCGTTTTCCGCCCGTGGCACCGGGTAATAGGGATCTCCGATATCGGTTGGATATTCGTAGGTCAGGCTGGTTTTCGGGTTCTGCTGGCCGGTCAGATGCTTGTACTCGGTGATGCGGGTATAGTTTTTCGTCTGCGGATAATTGACTACCGCGACCGGTTGAAACTGCTCGCAGTCAAGCGTCACGTGCTCGAACCGCAGTGATCGATAAGGCAGACGACCAAGGCTCCAATCGAAATATTCATCAATTGGCCCGGTGTAGATCATGCGCTGAAAGGGGATCGTGTCGCGAATTTCGCGATAGTCGGTTTGCAGCATGATCTTGATCTTTGGCTTGTCCAGCATGCGCTGGAACATGCGTGTATACCCGCCAGCCGGCATATTCTGGAAGATGTCGCCAAAGTAGCGGTCATCGCGGTTGGTTCGGGTAGGAACCCGCGCCGTCACCGACTTGCTCAACTGGGCCGGATCGACACCCCACTGCTTCCTTGTATAGCCGCGAAAGAATTTCTCGTAGAGTTCCCTGCCGACCGTGCTCACAACCACGTCTTCGGCGGTGCGAACTTCTTCGACCGTTTCCCTCCGGGAAACGAAGAACTCCTCCAACTGCTCGGAATTGAATTCAAAGCCGTACAGGCGGTTAATGGTGTCGAGATTTATCGGTATCGGCAGCAGTTTTCCGTCGACCGAAGCCAGTACGCGATGTTCGTAAGGCCTCCATTCGGTGAACTGCGACAGATAGTCGATTATCGATCGGGCGTTGGTGTGGAATATATGCGGCCCATAGCGGTGGATCAGAATTCCCGCCTCATCATAGCAGTCATAAGCGTTGCCGCCGACGTGATTTCGACGGTCGATGAGCAGAACGCTTTCATGCCGTTGCGATGCGATGCGTTCAGCAAGCACGCTGCCGGCGAAGCCGGCACCGACAATGAGCCAATCGAACATGGTCAGGCTCCCCGGCGCAACGGCACAATGCTCTTCATGGCATAGGCGCGCTGGATGTGGGCAGCCATTGCCTCCCACGTCCGCTCCCACGACATGTTGGCGAGGTAGGCGTCGACTTTGTTCAGCAGGAAGTCGCGCGGGCGCGATAAAACAGACCGAAGCTTGGGTTCGAGATCTTCGGCGTCGACGATATCGACCAGGCCTTCCGCACCATAGGTGCGCACGACATCCACAATCGCCGTGGACACCACCGGCAGTCCGGCCGCCAGGAACTCGGGAGTTTTGGTCGGGCTGATGTAGCGTGTCGCCTCATTGAGCGCGAAGGGCATCCAACCGGCGCTCCAGTGCCTGAGATAGCGAGGCAGATCGGCGTAGGACTTGGCACCCAGCCAATGCAAGTTAGCTGCGCGCGGCAGGCTTAGCGGGTCGATCTTGACCACCGGGCCGAGCATGACGAAATGCACGTCGGACATTGCCGCAGCCGCCTGCGCGATCATCTCGATGTCGAGCCGCTCGTCGATCACGCCGAAGAAGCCAACTCTCGGGTGAGGTATGTCGACCTGATCTACAGGGTCATCGCCGGGCTGTCTTGCCTTGTGAAAATGCGCCACGTCGATGCTGCTTGGGAAGGGAAAGATCGACTTGTGGAGGCATCGTTTGGCCTCGTACAGGCTCAGTCCGCCCGTGAACACGACATCGGCGCGCTGAAACAGCGCCTTTTCCATCTGCGTCAACTCTGCCGGCGCGTTCTTGAAGGCGGAGAGTTCATCCATGCAGTCGTAGACGCACACGTCGCAGCGGAGATGATCGCTGAAACGCAGCGCCATCGGCGTGTAATACCATACGGTAAGCCGGTCGTGCGGGGCTGAGGTGAGGATCTGGTCGACGAACCTGCGCTGGATGGCGTCCGCCTTTGTTGCGGAGATCCCGGCCGGAAGAACCGGGGTTACGGTTCGGATCATCGGCGTCTCATCATTCACCCGCATGAAGGGGTAGTGTCTTTCCTCGAAGACCGGTTCCTCAAAGTAAATTAGCTGCTGCTGTTTTGAAGCGAGCGTCAGAATGTGCTGTGGGCGTTGGTGTACGAAATTCCATCTTAGGTGAGAAAAGCAAAGTAATATTGACGATTTTACGGGTATGTTAGGTGATATTTGCTTGCCGCCCGCCATTTCCATACAAGTTATCCCTTCGTTATAGTGCGCTATTCACTCGAAGTAACATATGTTAATCGAGGCTCGTTGGACCTAAGGCCCGTAGGCGCACATCTAACTTCCATTGAAGTAAGTTGTTCCACAGAGTTGAACTGCGTGCGTGTCTGAGCAGTGGCGCCGCACTTGCGCGATTGATCCACCGATGAATGGAGCGGCCAGCCACAGATGCCCGAACCATCCTGACCACGCGGGCGCCTCGGCCACGCGTGATCTCAACAAATGTGGCGCATTGCCACAAAACGGTTGAGAACGTTTGGTCGTTCAACAAGCGTTAATCGGGGGAGCTATAAGTTAACGGTATGTGAATCGATTCGGCCGAGTGGCGCACGGGCCCGCGACCGCCGACCAAACACGCCGTGAGCGAGCCAAGAGATGAAATTCAACTTCGAAACCGACGTCTTTCCGCTGTTTCACCCGCAGGCCGTGGATGATCTGAAGGATCCTTGTCCGGTGTTCGACGGCACGCTTTGGCACGTCTTCGGCTCGAGCGGCACCGTCACGACCGAGAGCTGGAAAATACTACATGCCACGGCTCCGGACCTTTATGGGCCGTGGACTGAGCATGAGGCGCTCGACTTGGCCGTAACCGGATCGGGCATAGCGGCACCCGGCGTCATTCATGAATGCGGCGTCTTCCATATGTTTATCCAGACCGAATTCATGAAGTCGGGCGGACGTTGCGAACATGCGGTTTCCAATGATGGCTTCAACTGGGTGGTGCTGAATCCGGCGATATTGTCGCTGCCGGACACCGATGAGGACGGTATCTACGATCCCCATCCGGCGGTTATCGGCGGCAGGCGCTACATCGTCTATTCAGGCATGCCTAAATTCACCAGGGTGCCGCAGCCTGACGTCTATCTGGCGCGCAGCCAATCCGATTCCTGGTTCGGGCCATGGAAACGTCTCGGCAAGATATTGGATCATCTCGACGTTCCCCATCACAATGCGCGCGAGCATCCGGACTACGAATGGGGGATCGAGGGCGCCCAACTGGTCGAATTGCCTGACGGTCGCGTGCTTCTCAACGCCACCTGCTTCCTTCCCGACGGTCCGCGCGGAAGTCGTCAGCGCGTATTCTTCGCCATAGCCGAGGACGTCCAGGGTCCCTACGTCTCGATCGGCCCCGTGCTCGATCCTGGTGAGCCTGGGGAAAACGGCCATTCGACGGTGATGATCGAGGGCGGGAAACTGACCTTGTTCTACCAGAGCAGACGTGAGGCAACGAACCATCGCTGGCGTTTCGGACTGGCTAGATGCGACCTGGATCAGCAAGCGGTTTCGCGAGTGGCCTAGCAGAAACGACCGCGCTCTGTCGCGCTTTGCCATCATGGTCCAGAGGACGAGGTGCCATGACGAACTTCAGGGCGATTGGGGGTTCTCGTCGGCCAGCTCTTGCTCTCGCCGCTCAAGCTCCTTCTGAAGCTTCAAAGCTAGTGCGGCAAGCCTCGGCGACAGGGTTTCATCTCCGTCCAGTCCTAATCGCTTGCGTAGTCTGCGACGATTGTCTTCCGAACGGACCAGCTCTCGGAAGCCGCGTTCGCTCTCTCGAGTTGCCATGACGGTTACCTTTAGCTCTGAACGCAACTCGCCGATTGCTAAAGGGTTCCCTTAGGGGGCGGATTATTTCGCTAGACCTTCCGAGCGGTGATCGGATTACTAAGCGGGATTGAGCGGATACTGCTCGTGCTCATCGAAAGCCACCAACAGGCCCAAAGCAGCAGCGACTTCGAGGATAGCTTCGGTCAGATCGTCATTGGATGCGACCAAACCAGGTGCAGCTTGCCGAACCTGGTTTAATGCCGCTTTGACCGAGACGGTGTCGCCATAGCCGGCCCTGTTGAGGACTGCGGCAATCGCCTGATCTAGAACTGGACCGACCCTATGGACGATGCTCATCCACCTTCCCCCCCGGGAACGCGAGAGGGTATAGTAGCGTGTCTGGGGCCAGGATGCAACCGACGCGCGAAACCACGCCAAATTGGCTCTGGTGCTCGGGCGCAAAATGCGGCGGATCAACCCTGAGCGGTGCTACGGCGCCGGTTAACCACAGATTGCTGCTCAGCTATTCGAAGGAATAGGTGAAACCTCCTTCGGAGGCTCCGACCGTCACCTTCGTCATCTTTTCGCCCTCGAGCGACCGGTTCAGAACGCCACGGCTCAACTCCGGCAGAAGCGTGTTAGTCAAAATGGCGTCGATCATTCGCCCGCCGGATTCGATCTCGGTGCAGCGGGCTTTGACCAGATCCATGACACCGTCACCGATCACCAACTCGGCATCGTTGCTCGAGCGCAGGCGGCGGGCGATCTTGGCGAACTGATGGCGGGTGATCGCTTCGATCATCATGTCCGAGAGCGGGTAATAAGGGATGGTCACCACCCGGCCAAGAAAGGCCGCTGGGAAAACCTTCAGCAGCGGGGCGCGCAGTGCTGTGTCGAGATCGTCGAGCCCCGCCCGCACCGTGCCGCTGCTGGTCCGGTCCATGATGACTTCGGAACCAACGTTCGAGGTGAGCAGGATCAGCGTGTTCTTGAAATCGATCCGCCGGCCTTCACTGTCGTCCATCATTCCCTTGTCGAAGACCTGGAAGAAGATTTCGTGCAC
Source organism: Mesorhizobium sp. WSM4819 (assembly GCF_055811215.1). Lineage (NCBI taxonomy): Bacteria > Pseudomonadati > Pseudomonadota > Alphaproteobacteria > Hyphomicrobiales > Phyllobacteriaceae > Mesorhizobium > Mesorhizobium sp. WSM4819. Next base: position 140,347 of record NZ_JBVVQO010000006.1, on the reverse strand, counting down.
GTCCGGATGCGCCTTCTCGACCTCGTCAAGCAGGATCACCGAATAGGGCTTGCGCCGGACCGCCTCGGTGAGGATGCCGCCCTTGCCGTAGCCGACATATCCGGGTGGCGCGCCCTTCAAGGTTGAGACCGTATGCGCCTCCTGGAACTCGGACATGTTGATCGAAATGAGGTTCTGCTCGCCGCCATAGAGCGTCTCGGCCAGGGCCAGCGCGGTTTCGGTCTTGCCGACGCCCGAGGGACCGCAGAGCAAAAACACCCCCACCGGCTTTTCGGGCGCGCCGAGCCCGGCGCGGCTGGTCTGCACGCGCTTGGCAATCATCTCCATGGCGTGATCCTGACCGACCACGCGCTCGGACAGCGTGACGGCGAGCCGCAGCGCCTTTTCGGTCTGGCTCGACAGCATCCGGCCAGTCGGGATGCCGGTCCAGTCCTGCACCACCGCCGCCACGGCGTTGCGGTCGACCGACGGCAGGATCAGCGGCGTCTCGCCCTGCGCTTCTGCGAGTTCGGCCATCAGCTCGCGCAGCCGCGCGAGATCGGCAGCCGGGTCGGGTGGAGAAGGACCGGCAGCGGCCGTTGCTTCCGTATCGGGTTCGGGCGTATCGGGTTCGGGCGCTTTGATCTCAGATACATCGGCGCCTGCGGTTTCGGCCACCGCCCCCGAAGGCTCCACGGCGTCGAGCGGCACACCCTCGCCGCGCAGCCTGGCGCGCAGTTCCAGTATCTCGCCAACCAGCGCCTTTTCCCGATCCCAGCGTTGCTGCGCGGCAGCAAGCGTGAGTTCGGTCTCGGCAAGCCCGGATTCGACCCGAGCCTGCCGGTCGGCCACGTCGATGCCGATCGCTGCCTCGCGGCCGATGATGGCGCGCTCGACCTCCAGCGCCTGGCGGCGGCGCATGATGTCCTCGACCTCGGCCGGGGTGGCATGCTGCGAAATGGCGACACGGGCGCAGGCGGTGTCGAGAAGGCTCACCGCCTTGTCGGGCAGTTGCCGCGCCGGGATGTAGCGGTGGGAGAGGCTGACCGCCGCCTCGATCGCCTCATCGAGTATCTGCACCTTGTGATGCTGCTCAAGAACACCGGCGACGCCACGCAGCATGAGAACGGCGACCGCTTCCGACGGCTCCTCTATCTTGACGACCTGGAAGCGACGGGTAAGCGCCGGGTCCTTCTCGATGTGCTGCTTGTATTCGGCCCAGGTCGTTGCTGCGATCGTGCGAAGCTCGCCGCGCGCCAGCGCCGGCTTCAGCAGATTGGCCGCATCACCGGTTCCTGCCGCGCCGCCGGCGCCGATCAAGGTGTGCGCTTCGTCGATGAAGAGGATGACCGGCGTTTCCGAGGATTGCACCTCGTCAATGACCGCCTTCAGCCGTTTTTCGAATTCACCCTTTACGCTGGCGCCCGCCTGCATCAGGCCGACATCGAGCATGCGCACGCTGACGCCCTGCAGCGTCGGCGGCACGTCGCCCTCGGCAATGCGCAAGGCAAAGCCCTCGACGACCGCGGTTTTGCCGACCCCCGCCTCGCCGGTCAGGATCGGATTGTTTTGCCGGCGCCGCATCAGGATATCGACGATCTGCCTGATCTCGGGATCGCGCCCGACCACCGGATCGATCTTGCCGTCGCGGGCGCGCTGGGTCAGGTCGGTGGCATATTTGGCCAGCGCCGAATCCCCGCCCGGAGCCCGCCGCGGCGTCTCGGCGGCGGCAACCGCAGTCGCGGCGCCGGCTTCGAGCGAACCCTCCATGACGTCCGCGAACCGCGCAATGACGGCCTGCGCATCGATCTTGTCGAATTCGCCACTGATCTTCGACAGCAGGCCTTCCAGCACCGGCGTCTTCAGGCAGGCGAGCAGAATATGCGAACTGCGCACTTCGTCGACGCTGAATTCCAGCCCCGCCAAGCCCCAGGCCTCCTGGATGGCGTGAAAGATATGATCGGAAAATTCCTCGATCGAAGTGGCGCCGTAAGGCAGCTTGTCGACGGCGCGTGTCATATCGGCCGTGAGCCGGCTCGCATCCACCCCGGCGTCTGCCAGTATCAGCTGCACATCCGAGCGCTCTGAAAGCACCAGCTGCTCGATGAAGTGAACGAGCTCGACATAAGGATTGCCGCGCAGCTTGGCGGTGTCGGCCGCAGCCTTGAAGGCGCGCAAACAGATGGGATTGAGCTTGCCGACCAGTTCCTTGCGTTTAAAGCTCTGCGACGACCGGCGCTGTTCCATCGAACTTGCCCCTCCAATCTGCCAGCCAACAAACTGCCACATAAGCAGCGACTTGACAAAGAGCGTTTATGAGCGGGCCGTCCGGGTGTTCGATTCAGTCGATTTCTTCCGTCCCGGCAGGCGCCGGCGCCATCGGCTGCAACGCCATCGAACGCCCCGCCTGTCGGCGATGCATTCACCGACAGGGTTCGACAATCGAGCCAGCGCTTTCGAGCCCAGCGCGCCGGTTGCAGGCGAGTATTGAGATTGAGCATCAACTAAATTGTGGTAAAGTGTCGCAGTGTGGTAACGTTGGGTCAGGCACGGCCCAAGAGCCGCGCGCGGGGGATGGTGTGATCGATCTCGCACTCTGGCTGAATCCGCTGGACGGTGAAAATCCGTCAGGGGAGGATTTGCGCAACGATCCAGCCTTTCATGAGCTGGAGCGTCTCACCGAGCCGCAGGTCAAGGTCGTCCATGGCGGCCACAACCAGCCCTCGTCGCAAAGCACCATTCCGGTCGACTGGCCTGCCGTCCTCGACAAGGCGGAGGAATTGCGTGCGCATGGCCGGGATCTGCGCCTGCTCGTCATTGTCACGCGCGCGCTGGCCAATGAGCAGCGGCTCGCCGGGCTCGCGCATGGCCTGACCCTTGTTGCGCGGAGCTTCGATCAGCATTGGGAGACCATGCACCCGGCCCTGCGGCCGAGCGCTTCACCACGCGACGCCGCCTTGCGTCGCATCAACGCCCTGCTCGACCTCCAGAACGGCCAGGACGGGCTGCTGGCGGACTTGCGGCGAATGATTTTCTTCGCGCCGCGCCCGATGGGACCGATCAGCGGACGCGATCTGGAACAAGCCGCACTCGATGAGCGGGTCATGCTTCTGGAAGCGGCTTCGGGATTGAATGCGGCGGAAAAGGCAACGCTGGCCAGCGCGCACGGTCAACTGCTGAACCGGGTTCATGGCGGGTGCAAGGCGCAGGCCGATCAAGCCAATGCGGAGATGATGTCGCTGATTGCCGATGCTCATGCGGCGATCACGGCTCTTGATGCGGTCGAGACGGCTCTCAACGGCCGTCTGCAGGGCGGTGGCGCCGCTGTTCCGGAATTGAAACGGTTCCTGCAGCGTTTGCTGTCGACCCTCGAACGGAATTCGGCAATCGAGACCGCGACGAACGGCGCAGCCGAGCCAGCCCACACGACTGCAGATCCGGAAATGCCTGCTCGAAACGGTCAAATGCCTGCAAAGGGTCATGGAGCCGATACCATGGCAAGTATGGCGAGTTACGCGGACCCGGGCACGGGGCTGCCGGAGCGGATTTCCTCGCGCGACGACGTCGTGAAATGCCTCGACCTCGTCGTCGCCTTTTATGACCGCACCGAACCGTCGAGCCCGATCCCGCACCTGGCCCGCCGGGTGCGCCGGATGGTGCATATGGATTTCGTTGAACTGATGGAAGATCTCGCCCCGTCGGGGCTGAAGGAATTCCGGCTGCTTGCCGGCGTTCCCGATGCCAAGAAGACGGCCCAGAAGGATGAAAGGTAACGAGCCATGGCAGCTGAAAGCAAAGCGAAAGTCATCGAACGGAACCGCGCTCCGCGCGTGCAGATCGCCTATGACGTGGAAACCTATGGCAGCCCGACGACGATCGAATTGCCGTTCGTCATGGGAGTGATGGCCGATCTTTCCGGCGCTTCACAGACCAAGGAAGCGATGAAGTCGGTGCTGGACCGCTCCTTTGTCGAGACCGACGCGAACCGCTTCCCGCGTTTCATGGAGGCGCTTGGACCGCGCGTCAAAGCCCGCGTGAAGAACACGCTGCCCCAGGCGGAGGGCGCCGAGCGGGATGAAGAGCTGGCGCTCGATCTTACCTTCACCAAGATGGGCGACTTCGCCCCGGACAAGATTGCCGAACAAGTCCCGCAACTGGCCGAGATCCTCAAGATGCGTCGCCAGCTCGAAGAACTGCTCGGCTTCATGGATGGCCGCGTCGACGCCGAAAAGCGCATAGCGCAGCTTCTGAACAACGAGCCGCTTCTTGGCAAGATCGCCAGCCAGGCATTGTCGGACGAAGACAAGGTTGAGGTGTAGTCATGGCCGAACAGCAAAAGACCGCAGCCGTCGCCGCCGAGGCGGAGACCATCGATCTCGGAGAATTCAGCGGGCTCCTGGAAAAGGATTTCAAGGTCAAGAAGGACGACAGCGAGAAGCTGCAGCAGCTCGTTCGCAATCTCGCGCTGGCGGCACAGTCGCGATCCGACACCACGACCATCTCGTCCAACGCGATCAAGTCGATCAAGTCGCTGATCGCGGGCATCGACAAGATGCTGTCGGAGCAGGTCAACGAGATCCTGCACGCGCCGGAAGTGCGCGAAATGGAAGGTACATGGCGCGGCCTATGGTATCTCGTCAACAACACCGAGACGGATCAGAAGCTGAAGATCCGGGTGATGAACATTTCCAAGGTTCAGCTTGCCGACACGCTTGAAGACTACGAAGGCCAGATGTGGGACCAGAGCCCGATCTTCAAGAAGGTCTATACGGACGAGTATTCGATGCTGGGTGGCGAGCCGATCGGCTGCCTGATCGGCGCCTACGAATTCTCGAACCATCCGCGTGACGTCGGCCTGTTGCGCAACATCTCGGGCGTCTGCGCCTCGGCGCACACGCCGTTCATCGCAGCCGCCGACCCGCGGCTGTTCCGCATGGACAGCTGGCAGGAACTGCCGAACCCGCAGGACCTGCAGATGATCGTCTCCAACCCGGCCTATGCCTCGTGGCAATCGCTGCGCGAGAGCGAGGATTCGCGCTATATCGGCCTGACCATGCCGCGGGTCCTGGCACGGCTGCCCTACGGCACGGATACCGTTCCGGTGAAGGGTTTCACCTTCGAGGAGGAGGTCCAGGGCGACCACAACAAATATGTCTGGATGAACGCCGCCTTCCCGATGGGCGTGAACATAAACCGCAGCCACAAGCTCTACGGCTGGGGCACACAGATCCGCGGCGTCGAGAATGGCGGCACGGTCATCAACCTGCCGGTGCACTCCTTCCCCACCGACGACGGATCGATCGCGATGAAATGTCCGACGGAAGTCGCCATCGACGACCGCCGCGAGGCGGAGCTGGCCAAGCTCGGCCTGATGCCCATCCTGCACCGCAAGAACACCGATCTCGCAGCCTTTATCGGTGCGCATTCGCTGCAGGACGACGAGACCCGCGCCGGCCGGCTGGTCGATCCCGACGCGCAGTCGAACGAGCGGCTGAGCGCCAACCTGCCCTATCTGTTCCCGGTTTCCCGGTTTGCGCATTACCTCAAAGCCATCGCGCGCGACAAGATAGGGTCGTTCAAGGAGCGGTCGGACATGCAGATCTGGTTGACCGAGTGGATCAACCGATACGTGCTGGCCAACCCGGCCTTTGCCGACGACAAGGCGCGCGCCAAGCGCCCGCTTGCCGCCGCCGAAGTCCAGGTGGACAGCGTCGAGGGGCGGCCGGGCTACTACAACGCCCGCTTCTATCTGCGCCCACATTACCAGTTGGAGGGCATCAACGCCTCGCTTCGACTGGTGTCGGAACTTCCGTCCGTAAAGGCTTGATTTTGCAGCAACATAATCCCGTTTTGTTTTGAAAACGCTGGAGGAAGACAATGCCCGTGAAAATTGATGGTTTTCTAAAAGTTCCGGATATCAAAGGGCCAAGCGTTCGAGACGGCCATGAGGACGAAATCGAAGTCCACGGGGTCGATTACAAGATCATCGCGCCATACGATCCGAATTCGCTCTCACGCCGCGGTCGCGTGTCGCTGGGGATGATCAAGTTCACCAAGCATTATGACAAGTCATCGCCCTATCTGAAAAAGGCGCTGTTCGACAACAAGGCGCTGGACGAAGTTGTGTTCTCCGCCCGCCGGACCATCGATGGCGAGACCAGCGATTATCTGGTCGTCACCCTGACCGACGCTTCGATCATGGAATACGACATGTCGCAGGCCGAGGACGAGGAAGACCTGATCGAGGAGGAGGTCAGCTTCGCCTACAAGAAGATCAAGTTCGTCTATGACAAGGATGACGAAATCGAAATGGATGTCTATGTCGGCAAGTGAGGCGCGGCGGCCCGGCGCCGACAAGCTGCAGGTAACCGGCAGTTCGCGAGCAAAACGCGAGGCGGTCCAGCCCTCTCTTTGGGACCGCCTCGTCAACGACCTGCCGGGCGTCACCTCCGAGATCGACGGGCTGCGCCATACCCTGCAGGACGAGTTGGGCGCCGACCGGCTGGACACGCTGCTGGCGGGCAGCGCGCGGCTGATCGACGCCGACGCGGAGCTGACTCCCGATCAGAAGCGGCGTCTGCACCGCCTGGCCTTTCAGACCCAACACCGCGCCGAGATCGAAAGCCGTGGCGTGGTTGTATCGGCCCGCGTCCTCAGGGAGGCCGTGCGGCGCGACATCGAGGCCTTGTTCAACACCGAGCGTTTTGAAGCTGTTCCGCTTCTTTCCGATTTCGAAAGCGAACAGGCCGCAGACAATCCGCCGTCGCTGGCTGATTTTCCCGAAGTGCGCCGAAGCGTGGTCAACTACGGCGTGCCGTCGTTTTCGGGCCGTTCGTCGCGCGACTTTGATCGCGATACCCTGGCGCGCGAGATCCGCTCGGTTCTTGCCACGTTCGAGCCGCGTCTCAAGGAAAGCGCAACCAAGGTAGCGGTGACCCTTGGCGACAAGAGTGCGGGCCTGAAGATCGAGATAGACGCTGTGCTGATCATGACGCCGACGCCGGAACGCATGCGCCTGCGCACTACAGTCAACCTCGACAACGGTTTGGCGCGGACCGAATTCAGGGAAAGCTGAGATGGATCGGGTCTTCGTAGAATATTACGAGGAGGAACTGACCCATATCCGCGGCCTAGCGGCGGAATTTGCCGACATGCATCCGGCGGTGGCACGCAATCTATCTCTCGATACCGTCCCCTGCCCGGATCCGTATGTCGAGCGGCTGCTTGACGGCGTCGCTTTCCTCGCTGCACGCACCCGATTGAAAGTCGACGCCGAGCGTTCGCGGTTTTCACGCAGCGTGCTGGATGTGCTTTATCCCGATCTGGTTACCCCGGCGCCGGCAACGGCGATGGCAGTGCTGAAACCGGGCCAGCAGGTCCAGTCGATGATTGCCGGCCATGTCATCAAGCGGAACACGCGGCTGGTGTCCAGTCTGCAACCCGGCCTGTCGACGCGCTGCACATTCACCACCGCGCAGGAAATCACGCTATGGCCGATAACCATCAATTCGGTCAGCTATTTCCAGGATCGCAGCGGGTTGGCGGCGGCCGGCATAACACCGATCGGCGGCGCAGGCGGCGAGGCGGCGCTGCGCATCACGCTGGGTCGGACCGGAAAAGGCAAGCTCGGCGAACTGGCGCTCGACCGGCTTGATTTCCATTTTGCCGGGCGCACCAAGGCGCCATTGCTGTTCGACGCGATTTTCGGCGCCTGCTCGGCGGTTGGCGCCCGCGCCGAGGGCAAGGCCAATCCGCTGTCGCGGTTGCCGGATCCCGAAATGGTCGGCATCAGCGACGACGAGGCGTTGATGCCTCGTACCCGGCCGACATTCGAAGGCTACCGCCTGCTGCGTGAATATTTCATGATGCCCGAGCGCTTTCACTACGTGCGGGTTTCAGGACTGCAACCGGTCGTGCGCCGATGCGAGGCCGGGGTCGAGATCATCTTCATGTTCCGGCGTCCGGTGCCCGAGCTTGCCGATGTGACGCCGGCGGATTTCGAACTTTTCGCGACGCCGATCATCAACCTGTTCGAGCGTGACTGCAACGTCATCGAGCTCGATCCGCGCAGAACGCGGCAAGTGCTGCATGCCGACCGCACGCGGGCGCGCGACTTCGAAATCTATCGGGTGACCCGCGTCGAGGACGCCGATGCCGAGGGTCCTGACGCCGAAATTCCAGAACTCTTCAGCCTGGGGCAAAACCGCAGCAATGGCTGGGTCTATTCGACCGAACGGCGCCCTCGCCGGGCCACCGAAGATGAACGGCGCGACGGACTGACCCGGACTTCTTACACCGGAGACGACGTTTTCCTTTCGGTTTCACGGCCGGCCGGAAGCCCGGCGAACCGGCCGCTGAAACGTCTCGACATCATGGCGCTTTGCACCAACCGCGATCTGCCGATCCTCGACGATAACCCTACCCTGACGCTGGAGACGGGCGATCCGGTCGAAACGGTCCGGCTTACCGGTGCTTTGCGCCCGCCGCAGCCGGCTATCCCGGCGGCGCTGCCCGCCGGCGCCGAAGGCGAATCCCGAGCCGACAATCTCGCATGGCGGCTGGTGGCGCAGTTGGCCCTCAACTTCCTCAGCCTCGCCAAGGAAGGCCGTGGTGTCGATCCGCTGCATGCACTGCTCGATCTTTATGCCGACCGGGGAGATCCGAGCCTGGCTCGCAACGTCCACTCGATCGTTCGCATCGACTCGCGCTCCGTCATCGAACGGCTGCAGATCGATGGGCCGATGTGCTTCGGACGAGGCACGGAAGTGACATTGCATGTGGACCAATCGGTCCTGGCCGGGCAAAGCACATTGCTGCTTTCGGCCTTGCTTGCACGGCTGTTTGCCCGTCACGCCGGAATAAACGGCTTTGTGCGGACCCGCACGCGGCTGCTGCAGAGGCAGGAGGATGTGCCATGGCCGATGACGCCCGGCAATCGCTACCTGATCTAGGCAAGCTCGACCCGGGCCGGGCCGAAGCGCTGGATGATACGTTCGACTTTTTCGAACTGTTGCGCCGGCTCGAACAACGCGGCGGGCTGTTCGGCTATTCCGGCCGCGCCGATCGCGAGCCGGCAAGGCTCGGGCAGCATGTGCGTCTCAGCTTTTCCGCCAAGGACGTGGTTGAATTCCGCGAAGCGAAGGACAAGACGCCGGGGACGGACGGGACACCGGCCCGGGTCACCGTTGCAAATCTTGGGCTGATGGGACCGGAAGGCCCGATGCCGCTTCATTTGACACGCTGGGTGCTCGATCGTCTGTCGCAGCGCTGGTTCACCGGCGCTGACGCTCGACAGACCGTCGACACGACGTTCGTGGATTTCGTCAATATTCTCCAACACCGGATGATCGCCCTGTACTATCGGGCCTGGGCGGACGCGCATCCGGCGGTACAGGTCGAACGTGCGGTCGGCGGCCGGGTCAGGGCCATGCTTGAAGCCATGGCGGGAACCGGACTTCCCGGCACCCAAAATTCCGATCTCGACGCCGTAAAACTTCGCCAGGCCGCGTCGCTCGCCAGCCAGGTCGACGGCCCGGAGCGGCTGACGCTGTTCCTGGCGGAAGCGTTCAAGGTGCCGGTCGCGATCAAGGAGTTCGTCGCCACCTGGATGACCATACCGGCGGCGCTGCAGACCCGGCTTACCCAGGCTTACGCAGTGCTGGGCCGCGGAGCGACGATCGGCCCGCGCGTTTTCAGCCGCCAAAGCAGGATCGAGCTGCGCGTCGGCCCACTCGGCTATGAGGAGTTCAAGACGTTCCTGCCGGGCGGCCAACGTCTGAAAATGTTCAAGCAGGCGGTTCGCGACATGGTCGGGGAATCGCTCGACGTCGATCTGCGGATCGTGCTGGCGCGCGAAGCTGTGCCGCCGCCGCGTATCGGAGCGGTACAGCTCGGCCGAACCACCTGGCTTGCGCGGCCCGCCGAAAGGGGCGATGCTGACGATATGCGGCTGCGGACGATCGTCGGATGGCGGCCGGAAATGGCGGAGGTCGCGGCATGAGTCTGCTGCTGACGCTGGAGCACGGGCCACGCGCCCAGGCGGTACGGCAGACCCGGCTGGACGAGGGTGAACTGGTGATCGGCCGTAGCGCGGACGCGGACTGGCAGATCGACGATCCCGACATGTTCGTTTCACGCGCCCATTGCAGGATCACCGGCGGGCCGGATGGATATTTCGTCACCGACACATCAAGCAGCGGTTTGTTCATAAATGATTCCGACAGCCCGCTCGGCACTGGCACCTCGGCCCGTCTTCAGAACGGCATGCGGCTGAGGCTGGGCGACTACATCGTATGCGTCGATCTGCAGACGCCGGTCGCTCAGGCACCAGCGGCCAGCCAATCGTTCGCCGAACCGTCACCGCCGGCATCGCGAGCGCCGGTAAGCATCGGCCGCGATGACTTCTTTTCAGCCACGGTCGAAGAAGAGCCGCGCCGGCCGCGTCCCGCCGATCTGCCGAACCCGTTCGAGCAACCCGTTCCAGGAGCGTTCGAGCGCGCCAACCAGCGCAGTTCGCCTGCCTTCGACGACCCGTTCAGCCTCGACCCGGTATCGACACCCGCGCCGAATGGCGCCGGCTATTCCGAACCACGTCGTGCGCCGGACACCGCAGACCCATTCAGCTTCGATCCGGTGCCTTCCGGTGCAAGCGAGCCCGTTTCAAGCCAGTCCGTTTCAAGAAAGTCCTCCGAATTCGACGACGGTTTCGGTTTCGGGCCGGCCGCGTCGCCCGATCTGAGAAACGGCTCGGCCGGTCAACGCAAACACGTCATCCCAGAGCCGCAGCCGGCCAATCCCTGGGATTTGCCTGGCCACGCGGCAGCTACCCCTGCTCCGCCACGGGCTGCCGTTGCCCCCAGACCCACCCCCTCCCCGGCGCAACCGGCGAACATGGCGCTTCGCAGCGCGTTCTTGCGAGGCATGGGTGTCGAGGAAGCCGATTTTCCCGGACGCGACAGCGTCGCAGAAATGGAAAAATTCGGTCGCGAGTATCGGCTGATGATGGAAGGCCTGATGCAGCTGCTGCGCAAGCGGGCCGAGGAAAAGGGAAACGCTCGCGTCGCCCAGACGGTGGTTGGGGCCTCTGAAGTCAATCCGCTCAAGTTTCTGCCGACGGTTGACGACGCCATCGTGACCCTCATCGCGGAGCGCAGCCCCGGATTTCTGGCCGGTGAAGCGGCAATCGCCGACGCCGTCCGCGACCTCGCGCAACATCATGTGCGCGCCTGGCGAGGCGTGCAGTCCGCCTTGCGGCGAATGATAGACCGTTTTGACCCGGCCGCGATCGAGAAAGAGCTCAAATCGAGTTCCGCGATCGGCACCGTGCTTTCGGGCGGGCGCCGCGCAAAACTGTGGGAGCTTTACCAGAAACGCCATCGTGACATCGCCCAGAGTGCGGAATCGAGCTTTTTGGGCGAAATCGGCGCTGATTTTCGGGATGCATATGAGGAGGAGTGAAACATGATCGATCGCCGCGAATTCATCGTTGCCCTGGGCGCAACCGGGCTGCTTGCTGCTTGCCAGAGCGGTCCGCCGAAACCATCCGCGGTGACCGTCAACCTGACCGGCGCGGCCGGCATGAACCCGGGACCAGGCGGCGGCGACCGGCCGGTGACAGTCCTGGTGATGCGGCTGCGCAGCACCGGTAAATTCAATTCGGCCGATTATTTCGCGCTGCAGGGGGATGCCGGCTCCGCACTCGCAGGCGATCTCATCGGATCCGACCAGATCTCCGTCGGGCCTGGAAAGACCGCATCCAAAACCATCACGGTCGAGCCGGACGCGGCTGCGCTGGGCTTCGTTGCCCTCGTTCGCGAGCCCGGCGGCCGGACCTGGCGTACAACCAAGTCGGTGTCGTCGGGATCAACAGTTACCGTCAACGTCACGCTTGGCAGCGGCGGCATTTCCGCCTAGCGGCCAGGGCAAGGGGTGCTCGATGCAGGAAGTAGCGGCATGAGCGATGCAAACAGGGTGCTGTGGTCCGAAGGCCTGTTTCTCCGGACCCAGCATTTTCAGCAGCAGGATCGCTTTTTCGAGGCGACCGTGCGCGGCGCGTTGCAGGCCGGGCAGCTGCATACGTTCGGCTTTCAGCAGCTGACGCTGGACCAGGCAATGCTCGATGCCGGCCAGGTCTCGATCCTGTCGGCACGCGGCATCTTTCCGGATGGAACCCCGTTCTCCATCCCGGACCTGATGGACGCGCCGCGACCGCTGCCGGTCACCGCCGATACCGGCGCCGGACCGGTGCTGGTCGCCCTGCCGCTCGAGCCTGCCGGCGGTGTCGGCTTCGATCCGGCGCACGCCGCATCGACGGGCGCACGCTATCATGGGCGGATCGTTTCGGTGCGTGACGCCGTCCAGGGCGGGTCGGATCCTGAAGAAATCGAAATCGCCCGCCCGCAGGCGCTGCTGATTGCACCGGGAAAATCGGTTGGCGGCTACACCGCCCTGCCGATAGCCGACATCAAAGGGGTTCGAGCCGACGGCGGCGTCTCGCTGGACGAGACGTTCCTGCCGCCGACACTGGTCACCGGGGCGGTGGCCTGGTACCGGCAGCTGCTTCTGGAAGTTGTCACCGGCCTCGACCAGATCGCCGAGGCACATGGCAAAATGGTCATGGGCGGGCCAGGGCGCAGCGTCGAAGACCTGCTGATGCTCAATCTCGCCAATGCGGCGCGTCCGCGGCTGGCGCACATGCTGGCTCAGGATGTTTTCCATCCGGCCGAGCTTTACCTGGAGCTTGCCGGTCTTGCCGGTTCAATGGCGACCTATGGGTCGAGCGCGCGGCGGCTGAGCGAGTTGCCGGCCTACGATCACATGGCCCCCGGCCCCGCCTATTCGGCGCTGGCCGACGCCTTGCGCTCGCTCATCCTGAGCCTGCGCTACATTGAGCCTAAATCACGCGCACTGCCGGTCATGCGGCATTCGACCAACGTCTGGAAAATCCGCATCGACAACCCGAAGCTGCTGGTGGCCAGCCGGATCGTCATCCGGGTCGGCTCCGAGCTGTCGGAAGATGCGTTGCGCAAGATTTTCGTCAACCAGGCGACCGTCGGTTCGGCCGATCAGTTCGAGGGCCTGTGGAAATCCCGTCTACCCGGCATTCCACTGAAACCGCTGCATTCCCAGCCGCGCGAAATCCCCTACGATGGCGATCGGCTGTGCCTTGAGCTCGATCAGAAAAGCGAGCACTGGGCCTCGCTGCTCGATGCCCCCGGCTTCGTCATCGGCGTGTCGGGCGTGCTGCCGAGCGAGCCGCAGGTCGACTGCTATTCGGTAAACAGGTGAGATGATGAGCCGGGATGATCCTTTCGGACTGTCGGAGGATCGCGAACGCACGCGTATACGACTGACCGGCGCGCCGATGCCGCGACCGATGACGCCACTGCTGCCGGGTGTGCCAATCAAACGCTCGCGCACCCATCCGAACACGCTGGTCAACGCATTCGCGCCGCTGCTCGAGTTCGCGCCCGAGCTTGAAAGCGCGCTGCCGCCGGAGAACCCGGAAGCGTTGCGCACCCGGTTGCTCGATGAGCTGGTTCGGGCACGTGACGCGGCAATGGCGGCGGGGTCCTCCCTGGAGCGCGCCGACCAGGCAGCCTGGGTGGTGGCGGCATTGCTCGACGATCTGGCCCTGAACACGCCATGGGGCGGCGCCAGCGCATGGCCGCGCCAGCCGCTTGTGGTGATGCTGCGAGGCGATGTCGATGCCGGCACGCAGTTCTTCACGCGTCTCGATGAACTGGAGCGGCACCCGAACCGGGATCGCGAATTGCTCGAACTGCAATATCATTGCCTGGCGCTCGGCTTCCGCGGCAAATATCGTGTGCCAGGCCGGTCGGGCGACCGCTCGCTCAATGCGGTTCGCGTTGCTGCGGCGCGCTTTCTGCGCGATGCCGATGCCGACGGCGCGCCGCTGTCGCCGAACTGGAAAGGCGTGATCGCATCCGACGAGCCGCAACGCTTCATCGTGCCGATCTGGGTGATGGGGCTCGGCGCGGCGGTTCTCGCCACTGCAATCTATCTCGGGCTGTCGATGGGACTGAGCAGTCAGGCGGTCGAGCTTTCGACGCTGGTTCGTGCCTTGCCGCCGCCGGAGCGCGGCGAAATCAGCCGGACATCGCCACAGGTCGACGCGCCGCTGCCGGAGGCAGTGGATTTCGCGCTGGTGCCGGAGTTTCAGGCCGGAGCGCCGGCCAATCTCAGAGCCGCGCTCAGCGGCACCGAGAGCGTTTCGCTGGCCAGGCTGATCATCCAAGCCTCCAACCCCGAACTGTTCCAGTCGTCGCGGCCGACACTGACGGAAGGCTTCGAACCGCTGATCGGGTCAATCGCCAAAGTGATCCTCGCCAATCAGGAACTCATCGGAAACATCACCGTGGTCGGCCATACCGATAGTATTCCCTTGCAACGGTCCAATCCGCTTTCCACCAACCAGCGGCTGTCGGAAGCGCGCGCAGCAACCATTACCGAGATGCTGGTCCAGAACGGTGTGCCGCAGGACCGCATTCGCTTCGAAGGACGTGCAGCTACCGATCCAGTGGCCGACGACAGCACCCGCGCGGGACGGGCCTTGAACCGCCGCGTCGAGGTGCTGGTCGAAAAGAGGCTGTGAGATGTTCATCCTGCGCTTCCTCTGGGCGGTTCTGACATCGCGCTGGCTGTGGACGCTGATCGGCATCGCGCTGCTTTCTCTGGTTATCTGGGTGTTCGGCCCGATCGTCAGGGTCGGTGCTTACGAACCCTTCGCCTCGGAAAATGTCCGCATCGTCATCATTGCGCTGCTGGTCATTTTTTGGCTGATCTGGCTGATCGTCGCGCAGCGCCGGGCGATCCGGGCCAACCGCATGTTCGTCGCCGAAATCGCTGCGCCAGTGGTGGAAAAACCGCTGAGCCCCGGCGAAGAGAACGTCGCCGCCGTCGGCGCCAAGTTCGCCGAGGTGATGGTCGAATTGAAGCGCCGCAAGCTGGGCGGACGCAAGTTCCTGCGCGAGATGCCCTGGTACGTGATCGTCGGGCCGCCGGCGACCGGCAAGACCACGGCCTTGCGCCAGTCCGGCCTGAACTTTCCCATCGACCTCACCGACGACCTGCAGGGGGTTGGCGGCACCCGCAACTGCGACTGGTTTTTCTCCGAAAACGCGGTTCTGATCGACACGGCGGGCCGCTACGTGCAGCAGGAGAGCCAGCCCGACGTCGATGCGGCGGAATGGCTGGGCTTCCTCGACCTCTTGAAAAAGCATCGCGGCCGCCGGGCGCTAAACGGCGTGATCGTCGCGCTGTCGATCGACGTGCTTTCAGAGGGCGACGAAGCCATCAAGGCGCATGGCCGCAAGATCCGTCGTCGCCTGGCAGAGCTCAACGACCGGCTCGAAATCCGCCTTCCGGTCTATCTGATGCTGACCAAGGCCGATCTGATCAAGGGTTTCGAGGCTTTCTTCGGCGGCCTGTCGACGGCCTCGCGCGAGCAGGTCTGGGGCACGACCTTCGCGCTGGATGCGCGTGTCGACGCAAAGACCATAGAACGGGAAATCGCCACCCTTGCGACGCAACTCGAGCGGCGGCTGGTGCCGCGCCTGGAGGACGAGGACAAACTCGCCGCCCGCGCCGAGATTTTCAGGTTTCCCGCCCAGCTCACAAGCCTGTCCGAGCCGATCCAGGTGCTGGTCGAGGCGATGTTCGGCGAAAGCCGCTACGAGGAAGCCGCCTGGCTGCGCGGCCTCTATCTGACGTCGGCGACCCAGGAAGGGGCGCCCATCGACCGGCTGACCGCGGCGCTGTCGTCATCCTTCGGTCTTCCGCCGCGGCGGGCGATGCCGGCGCCGCGTGTTGAAAAACGCAGCTTTTTCCTGAAGAACCTGCTGACCGAGGTCATTTTCAGGGAAGCCGGCCTGGGGACGTTCGATCCGCTGGCACAGCGCCGCCGCGCCTGGATCTGGCGTGGCGCCGCGGCCGCCTGTGCCGCCGCCGCCCTGCTGGCCGGTGCGATGTTCACCTGGTCCTACTATGACAACCGCAATGCAATCGCAGCGCAGGCGGGCCAGTTCGAAGCGCTGCAGGCGCCGCTGACCGCGGCAGCCGCGAGCCCGGCATCGGTGGAGCAGCCCGCCATCGACAGCGCGCTCTATGCGATGGCCGAGGTCGCAAACGCCCGTACCGCACCGCCGAGCAGCGCCCAGGACCTGCTCGGGCCGTCGGCGTCGGCAGAGCTGCTGCGGGCGCAGGCCGACACTTACGACCACGCTTTGCGCAACGTCCTCGAGCCGCACATGGTCGCCCTGCTCGAGGCGACCATGTGGCGGCAGATCCGCGATCCGGATTTCATGCTGGGGGCGCTAAAGACCTATCGCATGATGACCGGCCTGTCGCAGATGGACGCCGATTACGTCCAGAGCTGGTGGGTCAACGACTTGCCGGAATTCGCACCGGCGGCGCCGTTTCCGACCGCCGACGCGGAAGAGCACCAGCTTGCCGCGATCCGTCGCATGACGGTCGACGACAGCTACATATCAGCGGATCAGGCGTTGGTCGCCGAGGCGCTGAAGACGGTTTGCACGATTTCGCTGCCGGCGCGTGCCTACAGGCAGTTGCTGGCCGACCCGGCGGTGGCCGGCCTCAAGGAATGGATCCCGGCGAATTTCGCCGGTCCCAACGGCGCCAAGGTTTTTGCGCGGCGTTCCGACAAAACGCTGCGCGTCGGCATTTCGGGCGCGTTCACCTATGCTGGCTTCCACGATGCCATTCTCGAACGGGTCGAGGATGTCGCAGCCCAGGCCGCACTCGATCGGGCGGTGTTTGCCGGAGGCTGTTCGGAAAATTCCGAAACCTCGGTCTCGGCGCTGTCCGAGGATATCCTGAAACTCTATTACGAAGACTACATCGCGCAATGGGACAGCATCCTGCGCGATATCAGGCTCGCGCCATTGGCCGACCTGAATGTCGCCAGCGAGAACCTCAAGGACCTTTCGAGCGCCGACTCCGCGCTGAAGCGCCTGCTTACGGCGGTGGTTCAGGAGACCGAGCTGACCCGATCCGATGAAGCAGCGCCGGCCGACAACAAGGCGGCAGCCAAGGGCACCTCGAAACTGCTCGGCAAGCTGGGGAAGCTGGGAAAGATCGTAAAAACAGGGGCAAAACTGCTGCCGCGCGCAGGGTCCGCCAACGAGGTGGACCTTACCGGCACTCTGGTGGCCGAACATTTCAAGCCGCTCAAGGGGGCGATCGCCGAGGTCGATGGCCAGCCGCCGGCACTCGACGCCGCGGTGGTGGCGCTGACCGCACTTTCGAACGTGCTGCAGACGGTCACGGCCAATCCCGACCCGCAGGACGCCATCAAGAAGCAGGGTGGGCTGGCCGAACTGACGGGAGCGGTCGCCAGGCAAGCCCAGATCCTGCCCGATCCGGTCGACGACTGGCTCGGCGGCATTGCCGGCGACACCAGCGGCCTGACGCAGAAGGCGGTCACCTCGGAGCTCAACGCCATCTGGCGCGCCGACATCCTGCCGTTCTGCCAGGCGGCGCTGAACGACCGCTATCCGTTCAGCCCCGAAAGCGCGGTCGACGTCAATGTCCGCGATTTCGCCCGCCTGTTCGGGCCGGCCGGGATGATCGACACCTTCATCAACGACCATTTGATCAGCTATGTCGACACCGCCAGCCAGCCATGGAAATGGCGCGCCGATTTCGGCCTCGACGCGGCGGCCCTGGCGGCGTTCGAACAGGCCAGGCGGATCCGCGACGATCTGTTTCCAGGCGGTACCGGCCCGGTGATGAGTTTTACGCTGCAACCGAAGGACCTGTCGCCCAACGTCACGCGCGTGACGCTCAATCTCGATGGCCAGAACCTCGTCTATTACAACAACGCGACGCGGCCGCAGCCGATGACCTGGCCCGGCAAGGACGGCACCGGCGTCATCTCGCTCGCCTTCCAGCCGATCGACGGCTCGCCCGAAGTCATGTTGAACGAAACCGGCAGCTGGGCCTGGCTGAGGCTGCTGCGCAGCGGCCGCTTCACCGGCACCTCGCTGTCCGACGTCTACAGCCTGCGGCTGGGCACGCAAGGCATGTACGCCGATTTCGAGCTCAAGGCGGCAAGCGTCGAAAATCCCTATAATTTGCAAATGTTCAAGAAATTCTCATGTCCGCCGCAGATATGATCCTGCCCGGCTTTTACGGCAAAATGCCCGCCACCGGCGATTTCGTCACGCGGCGGCTGCCGGGGGATTTTGTGCGCGTCTGGGACCGCTGGCTGGCGCAGCACATCGTTCCGCTGATCGGCTCGGAAACCTGGCCGCGCACCACCGCGCTGCGCTTCCTGGCCGGCCCGGCTGCTTTCGGCGCATCGGCAGGCATTGTTCTGCAGAGCGCCGACAGGGTCGGCAGGCAGTTCCCTCTCAGCGTCGTCGCGCAGCTTCCTGACGCGTCCATTCAGCTGGCTCGCGCCGATGCATGGTTCGCCACGATCGAGGAGAAAGCGGTCGCTGCTCAACAGGGCGAGCTGACGCCGGACGAACTGGATAGCGCACTAACCGCATTGCCGGTACCGCCTGTCGAGGCAGGCGACGAGGTCATCAGCGATATGGTGATGTGGACGGCGCACTCCGACATATTCGATGTTGATCCGCAATCGCCGCAAGCGACGCTGGAGCAGGTGTTCTTAGGAAGTTGGGAGACTAGGCTGATATGACCGGATCAAATGACGAACAATGTTCCCTGAATGAACCCGCCCGGATGCTCCGGCATCCTGTTTCCGAGAATTTCCTAAGCCAACGATTTACCGCTTGAGGGTCCGCCGCCGCCATGTGGGAAGTCAGCAGCAGCACCGGGTTTCCAGCGATGGGGAGCTGGGTTCAGGACAAGGCCGCGAACAAGATCTGGCTGGTCTGCGTGAAGGCTACCTTCGACATACTGGCCGACGGAAGCACGCGGCCCTCGGAGAACCAGGTGCCGCCGTTCATACAGGGACAGCCCCTCGACGGCGACTACGAGAAAAGCTTGATCTATGAGGGCGATTTTTTCGGGGTGAAACCCTGCACGGACGTGCTCGTCAACGGCACCGCCTGGTCACCGAACGGCAAACCGATCACAGAGCTCGACGTAGGATTCCAGGTTGGTTCGGTTCAAAAGCGCCTGAGCGTATTCGGCAATCGCTGGTGGACAGTGAACCTTGCCGGACAACGTGTCATCGCGAGCCCCGACCCGTTTCTCAAGATGCCGATCCGGTATGAAGCGGCATTCGGCGGCTGGGATCGCACTGCCAGCAATCCGAAGGATCATCGCTTGGAGGCGAGGAATCCGGCCGGGCGGGGCTTCATCTCCAACCCGAATGGCTGTCTCGGGCGGCCGCTTCCCAATATCGAGTATCCGGCAAACCTGATTTCATCGGTCGTTAGCCGCCCCGCGCCGGCCGGCTTCAGCGCGGTGGCCTGTCATTGGTCGCCGCGCCGGGAACTCGCCGGCACTTATGACGAGATCTGGCAGAAGACGCGCTTCCCGCTCTGGGCGAAAGATCTCGATTCCCACTACTATTGCTGCGCCCCGCAGGATCAACAGGTCGCCGGCTATCTGCGGGGCGGCGAGCCGGTGCAACTCATCAATCTCTCGCCGAACGGCCCGATACGCTTCCATCTTCCGCGCCTCGTTTTCGGCTTCTCAACGCGCATCAAACGCGAGACGATTCACACCAAAGGCACGCTGGCGACCGTGATCCTGGAGCCGGATACTTCGCGCGTGATTATGGTTTGGCAAAGCTCGCTCGTATGCAATAAGGACATCGACTATCTCGATCAAACCTCTGTCCGCCTGAAAAAGCTGATGTGATGGAATGACGAAGCCTACGCCAAGCGTCGCAGCATATGTCCCTCGGACGCCAGTCTGGCTGGCCGGCCTTGCAGCGCGGACTCCGGTTGGCCTGCGTCCCGAAAGCGCTGCCGCAGCGGTGCGGGCGGGGATCTCAGCAATTTCCGAGCATCCGTTCTTCGTCGACCGTAATGGCGAGCCCATGCGCCTAGCGCAGGATGCGGTCATCGGCCCCGAGGTGCCGCTGGCAGAGCGCATGAAGGAACTGCTGTTGTCGACGCTGCTGCAACTGCCGCAGGACGCGGCGCTGTCGGCCAACGGCCTGAGAACGCTCCTGATCATCTGTGCGCCGGAGCCGCGGCCCGGGTTACCGGACGGCATCGCCGAAGTGCTCGGTCGTGCCGTAATGGGACGATTCGGCCCGGCGACCCTGCGCGTGCAATGCCTGACCAACGGACATGCTGCCGGAATGTTTGCGTTCGGTATGGCCGCCAAGGCGATCGATGAAGGCAAGACGGATCTGGCGGTGGTCGCAGGCGTGGATTCCTATCACGACTATCAAACGCTGGAATGGATGGATGAAACGGGGCAACTCAAATCCGAGGTGAACCGAGACGGCTTCTTCCCGGGAGAGGGAGCGGGCGCGTGCCTGCTGGCACGCCGCAATCTGATATCAGAACTGGGCCTGGAGGCCCTGGCGCAGCTGAGCGCAGTCAGCACCGCGCCCGAGCCGATCACCATCAAGCGACACGGCGAGGACGAGGTTTGCGTGGGCGAAGGGCTGAGCTCCGCCTTCCTCGGACTCGAGCCGGTCATTGGCACAGATCGGCGCAAGATCACCGACACCTACTGCGATCTCAATGGACAGCGCTACCGCAGCGAGGAGTTGGTCTACACAATCCTGCGAGTTCAGCACCTTTCAGATGAGGCGACCCACTATCTGCATCCTGCTGATTGCTGGGGCGATGTCGGCGCAGCGTCAGGTCCACTGTTCGCGGCGCTGGCTCACGCCGCCGCCAGCAAGGGCTACAGCCACGGTTCGCGAGCGGCGCTCTGGGCCAGTTCCGAAGGCGGCCAGCGCGCGGTGACGCTGCTGGACTTTTCTGCCAACCCGCCAAGAAAGGCTGCCTGATGGTTTCCGTTGGAGTCAACCCGCCCAAGACGCCGGTGACCGAGGGCAGCATAGACATGGCGCCGGCGGACGTGCCCAATGTGTGCAAGATGCCGGGACCGCCGGCTCCGTTCGTGCCCGTTCCGCTGCCGAATTTCGGACGCTCCGCCGACAGGCTGTCGGATGCCACCTCGACGGTCAAGATTGAAGGGAAGAAGATAGCCATCAAGGGAAGCTACTACATGAGCGCGCCGTCGCCTGATGTGGCGAGCCAGGGCACCGGCGGCGGCGTGGTGTCGTCGGCTACACAAGGAAAGACCGAGTTCGTCGCGCCCGGCTCGATGGACGTGAAAGCAGAAGGCAAGAACATCCAACTGCTCGGCGATCAGATGACGAACAATGGGAGCTAAGAACTCCGCCACCTCGACCGGTAATAAGCAGGGTCCGGACAACAAGCCGATGCACAAATGCGGCGAGGTTGGCAGCTATGGAAGTCTTTGTAACAGCGGCAAGGCGAGTCGAGCAGACGGGTCGCGGGTATGGGAGCGCGACCACGTTCCGGCGAAGGGAACTTTATATGCACGCGCCGTAAAACGCTTCGGCCCTTTCGACCCAGACGTGGCAAAGTGCGTAAAGGGCAAAGTGGAAAGCAGGGGCATGGCCATCGTAATCCCACGCAAAGTTCACCGGGCGGACAGTGAAACATGCGGGAGTTTAAACAAACCGCTGATGAAGCCGGACGCGGAAACCAAGCAAAGCATGAAAGATGCCATAAAACGAGACACCGACGCAATACAAGCAGCGTTGGACGACACCGAGTGCGGACCCGCATATGCCGCGGCGGTTAAGGAACTTAAAGAGTTTCCTTTCGAAGACATGATCAAAGAGGCGGTCAAGGAGTGCGAGGGCTGACCGTCGAGCCAGGATGGAGGCAGTAATGGATTATCAAAAATGGGTCGACCTGTTTGGAAGGACGAATAACGATCCGCATTTAACCGAAAATTTAAAACGGGCAGGTGTCACAAAACGTGTGGTTATGCCGAGGGATGAGATCTACCTCTCTGTCGATGTAGATGGAATGACTCTTCAATTTGAGGATGTCGAGCTCTTCAAGGATGTTCCGGGGGGCGCCGGCACATGCGTGCTCACCAGTGTGACCATGCATGTGAAAAGGGAACCCTGGCCGTCTCCTTATGATATCCCAAAAGATGCAACTCGGCCGAGCCTGAGGGAAAGATTTGGAACTCCGGTCGAGCAGGAGGAAGCTTGGGACCAATGGAGAGTGTCCGACAAACTTCTTCTGAAAGCTCGCTACAAAATCGATGGTGACGCTCTCATGAAGGTTACCTTAAGCATGGATGAACCGAAATAGTGGACGGATACGGCCTAGCATGGACTTCAGCGGAGCTGTAAGCCTTCTTGGGAGATCGTCAACGGATACCGAGGTTCAGGCCTTGATGTCGCGGCTGGCCATTTTGCGGCAGCCGGAACTCGTGCTCGACGAAAACGACGGCTCAGTCCTGAATGCTCAGGATTGGCTTCTGAACAAGAAGCTTGGGGTGGAACTGGGATTCGAGGCGAGAGCGCACCTGCTCGGGCAGGAAATAGAGGATCCCAAGAACGAGCCGATGCTGCTCACTCAGATCTACTTTTACTGCGAGCACTATGATGTCGGCCCGTACCAAGGATCTTTGCCTGCCGGCCTCGTGGCTTCGGACAGCAGGATTTCCGCGCGAGACAGGCTGGCCGCCTACGAGAGCACCCGGCGTTCCTACACCAGGGACACGTGGGAGCTTCCACAGTTTCAGCTCATCATTGGTTATGCAAATGGCGGCACGAACATTGGTTTCGTTTCTTGTCAACTTCGACCGCCGCCAATGCCTGCCGACTACGACGATGCAGCTCTGGTACCGTCAACCCCAAGTATCATGGCCGCGCTTGGCAAGAAGTTGTCCGATCCCGGACTCCGGCTTTTGTTTTCGCCTCTGCGATTGGAACAAAATCTGGAGGTCGACGATGGCGGCTTGGTTGGAAGATTCGAAAAACACTTGGGTCTTTTCCTCCACTTCCGGTACATGAAGGGAGGGCGCGATCTGGCGCTGACGCATGTGCTGTTCTATCGAGAATACGAAGCCGACGGAGCGCGTTGGCCCGGTGCGCTTCCGAATGGATTGCATTTCGACGATTCGCCCGAAGTTGTATTTCGAAAGATCCCAGCAGAGCCGATCAAGCATTATGACGAGGAATTCACAGGAGACGCAACCTGGAAATTCCCTGAGTATACGTTGCAAGTTTTGTATAGCACCATGAGGAATTACATCCTGCGGGTGCAGGCCAGTGCGCCTGGAGTTCTCCCCATAGCATAGCGACGAATTGCGCCGCATGCAGATCACGGCTATCATGCGTCAAAGACATCATTGTAATCACAAGGTAAGCACCTGTGAACGATCGCCCCGACTTCGCGCGCGTAGGCAGCGGTCTCAGCGATGGCCTTGTCATCGGCACCTTCATAGGACGCAACAAGTCAGGCGAGCCGATCGTCTCCGTACCGGACGGAATCGAGAGCAGGATGGTTGCTGCCCGCGCTGCAACCATGCTCGAGGCGTCGGATTTCGGGACCGACGTGGTCGTGATGTTCGACGGTGGCGATCCCGACCGCGCCGTCATTTTGGGCCGCCTGCTGCGTCCGAAGCCGGTTGCCGCAGAGGATCTCGCCGTGACACTGGACGGGGAGCGCCTGGATCTTTCCGCCGAACGTGAGATCGTGCTTCGCTGCGGCAAGGCCAGCATAACGCTGACCCGTACCGGCAAAATCATTCTGCGCGGCACCTATATCCTCAGCCGCTCCTCGGGCCCCAACAAGATCAAGGGGGGCTCGATCCAGCTTAACTAGAGCCTCGAATGTCGCGCCGCGTTATCGAGCATATCGTCGAGCAACATGCCGAAGACGCGGCGTTCCTTTGGCTGCAGCGTGATAGGGCGGTCGATGCTCCCGATCAGTACCTCAAGAATTTAAGCCGACTGGACGACCGTCTGGAGGCACATATCGACGGTCTTCGTGTTGCGGGCGAGTGGGGCTGGCAGGTAGCCGAGAAGGCCTTCGACCACTATCAGGAGCCGGGCGAGACTTTCGTGGCTGCCGTCCTTGCCTTCGAGAGCCTGTCCGAGAACAGGATTGGCTACGTTCTGAATCTCGCCGAGGCATCTCCAGATTTATTCCGAGCTTCCGTATCGGCCCTGGGTTGGGTCGAGCCGTATCGAATTCAGGAATGGGTACGCTCCCTTTTGGAGGATCCGCGCCCCATCCGGCGCCTGCTTGGTTTGGCCGCGTGTTCGGTCCGGCGGATCGACCCCGCGAGGCGCCTTTCAGAGTTGCTTAACGATAGTCCAGCGGTGCGCGCCAGAGCCTTGCGCCTGGCCGGGGAAGTTGGGCGCGTCGATCTGCTCTCCGACATCAAGGCGGCCCTAAATGACCCACAGGAAACTTGTCGATTTTGGGCCGCATGGTCCTGCGTGCTGCTGGGAGACAGGCATGAGGCACTGGAAATCTTGCGGAGGCACGCCAGCGTCGACGGGATTGGTTGGAAGGGCGTGCAACTTCTGTTGCGCGCCACGGATCACCAAAGCGCCGTGCAATGGCTGCTTAGTCTGCGTGGGGATCGTTCGAAGGAACGTCTGATTGCTGCCGGGTCGGGCATCCTGGGGGACCCCATCTTCGTGCCGTGGCTGACCACACGAATGCGCGACCCGAAGCTCGCACGGCTGGCCGGCGAGAGTTTTGAGACCATAACCGGAATGTCAATCGAGCGCGAAGGGATGCATATCAAGGCGCCAGCCGACGTGGATTTCGAGAATGCGTCACCAGCCGACTATTTCGCTCGCGACCAGGATCTGGTCTGGCCCGATGTCCGCAAGATTCGCGAATGGTGGCGGCGCAACCAGACGGACTTCGGTCAGGGGAAAAGGTATCTGCAGGGCAAGCCTCTGGCGGCGGCGAGTCTGGCGGAGATCTTTGCAAACGGAACGCTGCGTCAGAGGCGATGCGCTGCTCTTGAGTTAGCGTTAAGTGCGCCGGACGCCCCACTGGCCAACAGTTCGGCACGTTCGCTCAAGCGGCTCGCGCCAACTGGTTGATCCAAGCGGCCCGCCTGGCGCACGCCGCTCAATTCTTGATGTGTCCTTGGCGCTGTCCCCATTCCAGGACCTTGCCGGCAAGCGGGACACTTACGGCCTGATCACCAAAATATTCCTCGAAGCGAAGCCCTGCCGCGCCAGGGTTATTCGTAAAGAGATCGCTCTCCTGCCGCGCCTCGGGAAACAGCTCAAGAAACGACGCGCCTGCGGTCACGGCAAGGGCGGGATTGCCCATCTGTTCAATCAACCACGGGAGAAGCGATCGATCGCCAAGCATGCCCGCCGCCCTCACCCCGAGGGAGGCGCTCTGCGGCGAGGTATATAGCGAGCCTACCCAGCTTCGCGCTTCCTTCATCGGCGTCGCCTTCACCGCAGCTCGAAGCGCGCTCAGCGCGTTGCCGTCGCCTCGCACTGCTACCCTCCTCAGTTCAGGAACAGCGAGGTCGCCCGAGCCAAGTTCGCTCAAAGCCCAGGCTGCCCAGAAACGCACCTGCTGGTCCTCATCGGAACCCGCATTCCTGACTTCGCCCGCCAGATCGGCGCGACCGAGCTTCGCGACCAGCCGAAGGCTCGCCGCACGTACTGACGTGTCGGGATCGCGCAGTCGCAACGACAGCATCTGTTTTGGATCGACCCGGTGTTCGAGGCAGGCCGACACGCCCAGGAATCGCTTGAACGGGTCACGCGCGTCATTAATCCACGCTCGCACCCATGGCGCAATTAGGCGAGGCGCATGCCATGCCAGCGCCCCGAGCAGGCCACCTGGGCCGTTGATCGCGTTGCGACCAATTTCAACTGCCTGCGCAACATGATCGGCGCTCTCGAATTCGAGAGCCGTCCAAGACACGACGAAGAGTTCGCCCTTGCCGGGCGACGCCTCATGGAGGGCGAGGACACAGGGCCAAGCCGCCCGGCTGGCGACCCGTATGCCATCGAGACTTATTTCCAATCTGTCGTCTATGGCCGCTGCGGCGTCCAGATCTGGAGGATCGTCAAGGGCTAAACTGTCCCTTTGTGCCCACAACGATGCCGCCTGCTCTGCATGCTGCCCTACAATATTCTCTAGGATGATCATTTGGGGCAAAGAAGCCGTTCTCTTACGGTACACGATGTTGTCAAGGCGCTACCCGGCCATCAACGACAACAAGGCTCCTCTAGTTTTCGTGGATTTTGGAACCCTTCATGGTGATGTCGCTCGATGCCTTGATATTGATCTTGCCGGATCCGTTGACGGTAATGTCTTTGCCCTTGATGATGATATTTCCATCCTTCTTCATGGTGATCGAGGCGCTGCCACACGTCAGCGAAATCGAATCCCCGGCGTCGATCGCAAAGTCCTTGCCGATCTTGAAACTGCCGTCGTCGGCAACATCCACGGCACTAGCCTTGCCGACCTTCAGGGCGTGCCCGCCGCCGACGTCGGTCGAGTCGTCCGCGCCGATCTTCAACTTGCGGCCTTTACCGATTTCAAAATTTTGGCCACCGCCGACCTTCTTATTCTGGTCCGCAGCGATGCTGATATTTTGGCTTGCGCCAATCTTCCATGTATCTGACGCGCCGATATCGTGGCTTTGACCGATGCCCACCGTCACTGAACGCGAGGCGCCGATGGTGTTGGTCTGCACCGCACCCACGGTCCTGGTCTCGGCGGCGCCGACGCTGTCGATGCGCGCGGCGCCAACCGTGATGGTCTGGATCAGCGCAACGGTCTGCGTGTGATTGGACCCGATTGTCTCCGTCGAGTTCGCTCCAATACCGATCGTCTCGTTCGACCCCACCGTCAGCGACCTGTTCACCCCCACCGTCTCGGTGTCGTTGTTGCCGATATCCGTGGTCTGGTCGACGCCGACCTTGACCGTCTTGTTGTTGCCGACGTCCTCGTCGAGGTTGTGGCCGACGGAGTGCTTGGCGTCGTGGTCGATGCGGTCGGACTGGTCGTGCTGCACCAGCTTGGTGCGGTCGTTCTTGATCAGAAGGTTGTGGTCCTTCTGCGCCTGGAAATTGACGAGTTCGGAGCCGGCCTTGTCCTCGAACATCAGCTCGTTGTAGCCGCCGCCGCCTTTCGAGGAGTCCGATTTCCAGCCGGATTGCGTGGCGTTGCCCGGCAGTCCGTAGGGCGGCATCTGCGAGGCGTTGTAGACGCGGCCGGTGATGATTGGCAGATCCGGGTCGCCTTCGATGAAATCGACGATCACCTCTTGGCCGATGCGCGGTATCTGGATGAAACCCCAGCCGCTGCCGGCCCAGGTCTGTGAAACCCGCACGAAGCAGGAACTGTTCTGGTCCTTCTTGCCGAGACGGTCCCAGTGGAACTGCACCTTCACTCTGGCATATTTGTCAGTAAAAATTTCCTCGCCGGACGGGCCGACCACCGTCGCCGTCTGCGGACCGCGCATGATCGGCCGTGTCGTGACTCGCGGCGGGCGATAGGCCAAGGCGGTCGGCGCCACGCCGAGGATCACCTTGAAGTTCTCGCTTTCGACGTCGGCAAGGGCTCTGTAGCCCGGATCGAACAGCCTGTATTCGGCGCTGACCACCAGATATTCCTGGTTCTGGTCTTCCCTTGGGAAGCCGTCCAGCTTGAACGTGCAGCCGGAATACAGGCCGCGCACGGTGCCGACTGCAGCAATGCGCTGGTGCACGGCCTGGATTTCCTCGCGCCGGATCGCGGCCAGGCTGTCGCCGCGGCCGACGTCGAGATGCGCGCCCGGCTGGCGGTAGTTCTCGCCCGCGGCCAGCTTGTGACTGAACGGCTGGGCGGATTTGGCCATCAGGTCGGCGCCCGGCTTCTCGAAATCATAGTCGGTATGGACATAGGCGCCCGGCCGCACCGAGCTGCCCGGAATCCATTCGGTGATGTATTCGACATCGCGCCGGGAGCCCTGCCCTTCAAAGTGATAGGGCACCTTTTCATAGCCCGGCGCCGGCTTGAGCTTGCTCATGGCATCGGCCAGCACAAGCGTGTGCTTGCCCTCGTCGTGCTCGAAGAAATACAGGATGCCTTCGTGCTCGAGCAGCCGCTGCACGAAATCGAGATCGCTCTCGTCGTACTGGACGCAGTATTCGCGCGGCGGATAAGATCCTTGCAGGCGCTTCTCGAATTTTGCCGTGCTGTACTTCGAGAAAACCTCCTCGACGATTTCGATGACGCTCATGTTCTGGAAAATACGGCAGTCGGTGGTATTGCCGAGAAACCAGAGCCATGGCCTGACGACGGCTTCGTAGTATGCCAGACGGTCCTCGATTCGGGTCAGCCGAAACTCGGAGACAAGGCCGCTGAACCAGCGTTTGGGATCGGATTCACCTTCGACCGAAACCGCGCCGCCCAGCATCTTCAGCGGATCGATTTCGGGGCTGTTGCTGACGAACCCGACCGTATAGGCCAAACAACGACTGATCTCATCGCGCCCGACAAGATGCGTGAAGGTCAACAGCTCAGCGCCAACCGGCGTCTGCACAACCGTAGCACGTTCGTTCGGCATGGGTCGTGCCCCCTCCCGCCGCTCGTTTCTGCCTGAGCCTAGCACATGTCTTGCACCGACCAAAGGGGACCCTTGGCGGCTGCAGCCTGGTCGTCTGTGGAATCATCGACTTGAACGCTTCTGTGCCGCCGCGCTCAGAAATTGCTGGTATAATGGGGTGTCCTGGGCGAGTTTCCCGACAGGATCGACGGCGATTTTGAATGTTCATCAGGCTGCAGATCAACAATGTCGTCTCCCTGCCCGCCGGTATGTCGACCGGCTACTCCGCTCGTGATCGCAGCTTTGAAATCGGCCGCGAAGCCTGTGACTGGACCTTGCCCGATCCCGACAAGTTCATCTCCGCCCGACACTGCGAAGTGCGTTACCAGGCAGGCGCGTTCTGGCTGCACGACATCTCGCGCAACGGCACATTCATCAACGGCTCGACCCAGCGCATGGCCGGCCCTCACCGGCTCGGTCAGGGCGACCGATTGCTGATCGGCCGCTATGTCGTCCTGGTGTCGATTGATGACGAGCGCGCCGCGACAAGTGATCCTCGAAGCAGCCACGGTTCGACGCAGCGACAAATGCCTGTCGCAACCGGCCGGCCGCAGGATTTCGGAGACCAGCCTTTCTTCGATCCGGTGGAGCAACGGCCCGGGCAGAGAGCACCGGTGGCTTCGCCGCCCGCGCCTCTCGCTTCGACGCCCGCGCCTCTCCCTTCGACGAAAGACGAGGTGCTGCGGGACATCGCGATCGCAGCCGGCATCGCGCCGGAATTGCTTCAATCGCGTGATCCGCATGAAGTGGGCGCCGAAATCGGCGCGGTGCTGCGGACGGTTGTCGAGGAACTGGCACAGCTGCTGAAGGCTCGTGCGGCTGCGAAAATACTGGCCAGGAGCACGCACCGGACGATGATCAGCGCTGCCGACAACAATCCCCTGAAGTTCGTCCCGGGAACCGACGACATCCTCGAAATCATGTTTGCGCGGCGCAGATCCGGCTACCTTGATGCCAGGCACAGTGTCGAGGACGCGTTCCGCGATCTCAAGACGCACGAATTTGCCACCTATGCAGCCATGCAAGCTGCGCTCTCCCGGCTGCTTGACGATTTGTCGCCTGAGGCGATCAGCAAAAAACTCCCACCGACGTCGTTCACATCGAAGAAGGGCCTGGCCTGGGACGCCTTCGTCGCCAAATGGCGGACCATGGAGGAAGCACACGAAAACGGAATGCTGGACATATTCCTGGCCTATTTCAGCGAAGCCTATGCCAAAGCCGACAAGCAAAAGTAGACCGGAAACCTGGCAGATGCCCCGGAAATCGAATCTGTTTGCTGCGCTGAGCTTCGGCTGCGGAGAGTTGGAAAGTACTCGTTCCTCGACACAGTAGTTTTGACAGGTCGAGCCGATCGGCAGCGAACGTCAATAATTCCATCGGTGGCAAATCTCAGTGGCAGATCGCAAGCGTGGAAGATTGGCCGAAACACTCCTCCACTTCGTCATCCCAGGGCAAGCAAGGAGCGAAGCGACGCGCGCAGACCCTGGGATCCATGCCGTTACCTCAGCCGAGGAATGCAGCGGACCCAGGATAAAAGCTGATCTGTAGTGATCCTTCGCGCCCCCCTCTGTCCTGCCGGACATCTCCCCCACTTGGGGGAAGATCGGCAGCTTCGCGGACGGCGTCCTTTTTGCAAGGCTAGCAGTTGGCGAAATCAGTGATGAAGGCCAATCTCCCTCCTTGTGGGGGAGATGTCCGGCAGGACAGAGGGGGGCGCCTCGCTCCGCGATCAAAGGTTCTGCACCGCAGCAGCGTTCCGAGGTAACGGCATGGATCCCAGGGTCTCCGCGACGTCGCTTCGCTCCTGCTCCGCCTTGGGATGACGAAGGTGTGGTGGCCTACGGCTAATCGCAGACGTTGGAGATTGTGCAGTTGGACCGTCGACAATCCCTTTCAGGCTCGCTCTCAACCAAGTCCTCTGTGCAGAGGAACTAGGGCGTCCTTGGCGAGCCCAAAGATACGGCGCTGTCGTTGGCGAAGAAAAATCCCTTCGCAGCGCTGCATCCGGTTCCAATCGACCGTTTCTAAGCTTACGATCATTTTCGACAGTTCGCCAGCGGGTAAGGCTGATTGACCTGGGGGTCTGCGGCACATGTCATGTTACGGCGGGTTAGAAAGATATAGTCGATCTTCCTCCAGACACTGCCCTCGTCAGCAGCGCCTGCAGGTCCTGCGCCTGCCGTCCCTGCGCCCGGCCGGGGACCGTCTTGCCCTGATGTGGCGCACACGCGGCACCCCCGCGTGGACGGGCGTTTGGCGATGAGCTCGAAGGACGATCCTTTCGGCCCAGCGGGCAAGACCGTTTTTCGCGCACCGCGCCGGGCTGAGAAATCAGCGCCCGATCCCCAGGAGCCCGTTCCCGACGGCGGGCGCCCCGGTCCCTCGCCGGTCAAGGATTCAACGGTTTTCGATCCAGTCGCTCGGCATGCACCGCCGGGCTGGACATCCGGAACCGTGATTTATCAGGGGGCAGACCCCGGCGCAGCGGCGGCAACCGGTTCCGTTGCGGCGGCGCCGGGCATTCAGCAGGACATCCTGCTGAATGCCACGGACAGCGTCAGATTTTCCGCAGCAAATCAGATCCTCGCCGCGGCCGCTCCTTTGCTGGTGCTGTTTGGCCAGCTCAGGCTTATGGCTGTCGAAAGGCAGGCGGAGCAGCTGGCGGAACATGTCGCCGAGGCGATCGAAAAATTCGACCGGACAATGGGGAAAGCCGGTGTTCCCGAGGAAGATGCACGGATCGCAAAATTTGCTCTCTGCGAAACCGCTGACGACCTCATCGGCAACCTGCCTTGGCCCCAGACAGACGCCTGGGCGCAGCACAGCATGCTGTCACAGTTCTTTCAAGTCGTGCCCACCGGCTCGGGCTTCTACCAAGCGCTGAACAAGATACTGGCTGCGCCGGAGGCACACTACGATTTGCTTGAACTGATGCACGCCTGCCTGTCGCTGGGGTTCGAAGGCCAGTATCGAGGCCTGGCGCGCGAGGACAACAATCTCGAACGCGTTCGACGCGACGTCTACGAGACGCTTCGTTACTTCAGGGCGCGCGCCGACGACGAAATCTCGCCCCACTGGCAAAGCCTGGCAGTTTCCAGCCCACAGTCGTCGGCCCGGTTGCCGCTCTGGGTGATTGCGGCGGCTGCGTCGGCGCTGCTGACGGCGGCATTCTTCGCCTTGCGGGTCTTCATTACCAACGAGGGCGATGCCCTTGCCGGCAGGTTGCTGGCGCTCGATCCGTCGACGCCGATCGCCATCGAACGCGCCAGCGTGGTGCCGTCGGCTGCGCCGGTGAAAGTCGCTCCGCCTGTCGCCCCTACCCGTTCCCAGATCGATCGCATCCATGCGGCACTGGCCAAGACTATCGCGCGCGGTGGGCTGAGCGTCGGCACGCAGGGCAGGTTCATCATCGTGGAGATCAACAATGTCCTGCTGTTCCCGTCCGGCAGGGCCGAGATAAAACCGGAGTTTGGACCAATCGCCGCGGACATCGCCGCCGCGCTGGAACCGGAGCCTGGACCGATCATGATCGTCGGCCACACAGACAATGTGAAGCCGCGGAAATCGAGCGAGTTCAAATCCAACTTCGACCTTTCCATCGCCCGGGCGAAGGCCGTCGCAGCTGTCATGGCGCCACGGTTCAGCAAGCCTTCCCGGATCACCGTCGACGGCAAAGGTGAAGACGAACCGATCGCCGACAATGCGACGCCGGAAGGCCGCGCCCAGAATCGCCGTGTCGACTTGATGATCCCCAAGGAGGAAACGCTGTGAGTACGGCCACCTGGAAGCGCCCATGACGCGCTGGCTGCTGCGGATATTCAGCGCGATCGCGTTGGCCGGTTTCGCGGCAGCCGTCTGGTTTGCCGGACCATTGATCCGCTTTGCCGACACGCATCCGCTGGCGCCCGTCTGGCTGCGCGTGACGATCATCGGCGTGATCGTTGCGATCGCGACGCTGTTTTACGGAGTGCGTTTCTGGCAAAAGCGAAAGGCGCAAAAGGCGCTCGAGACGATAGTCGCCCGCAATGACGACAGGGACGACGACTCGCAGGTGCTCGAGACTCGGATGAATGAAGCCATCGCTGCGCTCAAGCGGTCGAGCGGCAAGCGCAATTTCCTCTACGAGGTTCCCTGGTACGTCGTCATCGGCCCGCCTGGTGCCGGCAAGACAACGGCGTTGGTCAATTCGGGCCTGAATTTTCCGCTTGCCGGTTCGGGGGACGCCCTGCCAGTGGCCGGCGTTGGCGGCACACGATCCTGCGACTGGTGGTTCACCGACCAGGCGGTGCTGATCGACACCGCCGGGCGCTACACCACGCAGGATTCCAATGCGCAGAGCGACAAGAAGAGCTGGCTCGCCTTCTTGTCGCTGCTCAAGGGATACCGCACCCGGCAACCGATAAACGGGGTTATTCTGGCCATCAGCCTTGCCGATCTCATCAGCCTCGATGATCGGCAGCTTGACGCCCATGTCGTCGAAATACGCAGCCGTCTGCGCGAAATTCACGAAACACTGAAAATCCAGTTCCCGGTGTACCTGCTCTTCACCAAGGCCGACCTTGTCTCGGGTTTCATGGATTATTTTGGCGGCTTCGACGAGCAGCGCCGCCGCAAAGTGTGGGGCGCGACATTCCAGACCGCCGATCGCAGCAAGAACATGGCCGGTGAGGCACCGGCCGAATTCGACGCACTGGCAAAGCGCTTGGCAGAGGAAATGCCCGACCGCCTGCAGGAAGAGGCCGATCCGGTCGCGCGCATAGCCATCTTTGGCTTTCCAGCTCAATTTGACGCACTAAAAAGCCGTATTGCCGGTTTCGTCGCCGGCATCTTCGATCCGGCCCGCGGCCAGGTGAATGTCAGCCTGCGTGGTCTCTATTTTTCGTCAGGCACGCAGGAGGGCACGCCGATCGACCAGGTGCTGGGCGCAATCGGCCGCAGTTTCGGCAGCGCCTCTCGCGCCCATCTTTCCGGCACCGGCAAGAGCTTCTTCCTGCATGATCTTCTGACCGCCGTCATTTTCGCGGAATCCGGCTGGGTCTCATACGACAAATCGGCTGAAAGGCGTGCAGCGATCGCCAGGTATGGCGGCCTTGGCGCAATAGCATTGATGGCTGCCGCGGCTCTCGGCACCCTGGCCCTGAGCTTTTCAGCCAACAGGTCGCTGATCGCTTCGACCACGCAAGCTGCAGGCCAGTATCGCGAGACGGCGGACCCGCTCCTCAAAAGCACTGAGGTCGCCGATGTCGACCTCGAAAACGTCATCGGCCCGCTCGACCAGTTGCGCGAACTGCCGGCCGGGTTCGACACCGGTGACTTGCCGACCCCGATCCAGGAGACATTCGGCCTCAGTCAGCGGCAAAGACTGCTTTCGGCATCAAAGACAGCTTACCGGCAAGCCCTGGAGCGCATGTTCCGCTCGCGCCTGCTGCTTCAGGCCGAACGGACGATCCAGGCCAGGATAACTGATCCCACCGCGCTCTACGAACCGCTGAAGATCTACATGATGCTTGGCGGCAAGGCGCCCAAGGTCGACGACGAGTTGATCGTGTCCTGGATGAAGCAGGACTGGGAGCAGAACCGGTATCCGGGTGAAAACAACCGCGAGGGACGGGCGCAACTCGAAAAGCATCTGCGGGCCATGCTTGAACTGGACGACGCCTATGATCCGGTTTTCGAACTCAACCAGCCGCTTGTCGAAGCCGCCCAACGCTCGCTCGGACGCATGAGCCTTGCCGATCGTGCCTCTGCCTTGGTCAAGTCGGCGGTATACGCCGCGGCGCTGGACGATTTTTCCGTCTCCGTCAAAGGCGGCCCGGAAGCGCAGCTGTTGTTCGAACGTGTCGATGGTGGCGATCTGTCAGGCCTTCGCGTTCCCGGTATCTATACCTATGGCGGCTTCAACGACTTCTATCTCGGGCAACTCTCGCGCATTGCGCAGATGCTTGTCGATGACCAGTGGGTTCTCGGCGGCGGCGCCGAGCAAGGCGGCATCGACCAGGAATTGCCAAAACTCGGTCCCGAACTTGTCGAGCGCTATGGCAGGGAGTTCGCCGCTGCGTGGAACGGCGTTCTCGACAGGCTGAAGTTCAAGGCAATGCTGGAAGACAACTATATCGCGCTCTCCGCCGCCGCGTCACCAAGCTCGCCAATCGACCAGCTTTTTACGGCAATAGCCGACGAAACAGCGCTGACGCGAGAAGCTGGTTCCAGCGAAGAGTCAGGCTCCGAGGCCGAAGCCGGCATGCTTCAAACCCAGCCGCAAAACGCTGCAGATGTCGCCAGCGGATTGGCCCGCATCGGCATTCAAATCGCCAGCGGCAAATCGCAAAGCCGGGCCGGCACGGGGTCCGCTCGCGCGCAAAACCAGAACCCCGGGGCGAACATCGAAGCGCAATTCAGATCATTTCAGGCTTTGGTGAACGGTCCCACTGGGCGCCGCCCCATCGATGCACTGACCCAGAATTTCCGCGACATCCATCAAAGTCTGCAATTGGCGGCCGATGTCCCTTCGCAAACGGAACGCGCCAACATGAATCTGCAGCTGCAGATTTCCACGCTTCGCGCCAATGTCTCGCGGCTGCCCAAGCAACTCGCCCGAATGGTTACTGCGACCGCCGACGAGCTTGACGGCAACGTCGCAGAAACCTCGCAGACCAATTTGAACCAGCTGCTCGACCAGACGGTGACGCGCGCCTGCGAGGAAATGGTCGAGGGCCGTTATCCCTTCGCCAGCGATGGCCCGGAGGATATTGCGATGGCGGATTTCGCGAAACTGTTCGCTCCAGGCGGCCTGATGGACCGGTTCTTCGCACAGAATCTCGCATCGCTGATCGACATGACCGGCCAGGACTGGAACTGGAAGCAGGATGCGCGTTTCGGGCGCGACCTGTCGAAGTCGACCTTGAAAAGCTTCCAACTGGCGGCGGAAATCCGCAACGCCTTTTTTCCTTCAGGTGGTTCGGTGCCGTCGGTCAGTATCACCTTTACGCCGTTTTCACTGCATGGCGATGCCGATACGGCGATACTCGACGTCGATGGCCAGATCGTCCAAAGCAACCAGGCCGGCAACGCGCCAAGCACGGTGACCTGGCCGAGCGGCATGGCCTCCGCGTCGGCGAGCCTGAGCCTCATTCCGGAAATGCCGGGCCGTGAGTCCGCGATCAAGTTCGACGGTCCGTGGGCACTGAAGCGCCTGCTGGACAAGGCCGATATCACCGGCACCGGCGGCAACACGCAAGCCCGCTTCGTGATCGGCGGACGCGATGTCGCCTATACGGTCCAGGCCAGTTCGGACCAAATCCCGCTCTTTCTTCCTGCGCTTTCCGGGTTCAGCTGTCCAAAGGCGTTTTGAGATGACCTCTAGCTTTTCCAATACGGTGCGGCTGCCCATCGGCAACAGATGGGCGGACGTTGATTTCGATACTCTAACGTTCAAGCCTGTGGCAAACTGGCGCGAGCGAGCGCCTGACGGTGCGCCGCAGAGGACGCTTGAGAAGCGCTTGGTGGCAAAGTGAACAATGTCGCCCTTCCCTTTGAAAGCTTCGGCGTTAGCCACAGAGGCTGTGTCCGTGAGCTCAACGAAGACAGCTATCTGGTCGAGCCGGACACCGGCCTGTGGGTGGTGGCCGATGGAATGGGTGGACATGATGCCGGGGAAGTCGCTTCGGCCAGCATCGTCGATCATCTGGCAACGATCGGCATTGCAAGCTCTGCACCGGATCTGCGCGCGCGCTTCGAGGACCGGCTGAGCCGGGCCAATGCCGAAATCCGCAGGATATCGCAATCCCGCGGAGTAACCATTGGCTCCACTGTCGCCGCCCTGCTGGCAATGGATGGGCGGTTTGCCTGCCTGTGGGCAGGCGACAGTCGCGTCTACCTGATCCGCAACGGCTCGATCTCGCAGATTTCGAAGGACCATACCGAAGTCCAGGAACTTCTCGACAAGGGCATGATCAGCGCAGCCGAAGCGCTCGCCTGGCCGCGCCGCAACGTCATCACGCATGCGGTCGGCGTCAGCGACGAGATCGTCATTGATTTCCAGCAAGGCGAAATCATGCCGGGCGACATATTCGTGTTGAGCACCGACGGGCTGACAGCGCATGTCACAGACGCCGAGATCGAGGCGGCGGCGGTGTCGGCGACACCTCAGGCGGCATGCGAAAACCTGCTGCAGATGGTGCTGGCGCGCGGGGGAACGGACAATGTCACGATCGTGCTCGTCAAGATCGGAGACGGGCGCAATGGGGCCTATCCCGGTCCTTCCAGAGCGGAAGGCTGAGGCTGATGAGCGCCGACGACAAGACGCGGATATCGCCTGACGTGGCCAGCACAGCCGTAGGCACGCAACTCAGCGGCATCTATGAACTGGACGAGCGGATCGCATTCGGTGGCATGGGCGAAGTCTACCGTGGCCACAACATCCAGACCGGCGACCATGTCGCCATCAAGATCGTATTGCCCGAGTTCGCCCGTGACCAGACGATCCTGTCGCTGTTCCGCAAGGAAGCGACGATCCTCAATCATTTGTCACACGACGCGGTCGTGCGATATCACGTCTTCACGATCGACCCCGGTATCGGCCGCCCCTACCTTGCCATGGAATTCGTCGACGGCCAATCGCTGTTCGATATCATGCGAAATGGCCCGATGCCGACGGAAGACGTGCGCAAGCTCTGCCATCGCCTGGCTTCCGGCTTGAACGCCGTGCACCAGGCGGGAGCAATACACCGTGACCTCTCCCCGGATAACATCATCCTGCCGGGAGGCCGGGTCGATCGCGCAAAGATCATCGATTTTGGCATCGCGCGATCGGCGACCGTCGGCGGCGAGACGCTGATCGGCGGAAAGTTCGCGGGAAAGTACAACTACGTTTCTCCCGAGCAACTCGGGCTGTACAGCGGCGATGTCAGCGAGCAATCCGACATCTACAGCCTGGGCCTGGTGCTGGCCGCTGCTCTGCGCGGGAAACCGATCGACATGAGCGGCTCCCAGTTGGAGATCGTGGAAAAACGCCGAACCGTTCCGGACCTCTCCGACATCGACGCCGATTTTCGTGGAATTGTCGAGGCCATGCTGCAGCCGGATCCACAAGACCGGCCGATCAGCATGGCCGATATCGCCAGGGCGACACGTGACGACACGGACGAGGAGACAAGGCCGCCAACGTCGATCACACCGCGCGACCGGACGCCGCGAACCGGGGGAACCGCCGCGCCTGGCCCCAAGCTTCCCGGCCCCAAGCTTGCTGGTCCCAAGATGGCAAGTCAGCCTCCGGCGGCTGCCGGTGAGCAGCGCTTCGTTCCGCATGTCCGGCCCGCACTTCTGTCCGAGCCAAGGCCTTCGCCAGTTGCCGGTCCTGCTCGGGCGGTTTTGCCAAAGGTCCCGGCAAAGTCCACCAAGACCCGATCGATCACAATCGCTGCCCTGGCGATATTGGCTGTCGCGTCGGGTGCAGGCGTTTACCTGGGCGGCGTAATGACGCCTTCCACGCCGACAGCCGGCGACACATCGTTTTTGTCGCCAAATGCATCCAAACCGGCCCCGACGGACAGCGCTGCAAATTCGCCGGGCGATGAGCCGGCAAAGGCAGTTCCACCCGATCAGTCACAAACAGAAGCCACTGCGCCGCCAGCCGAAAGTCAGGCAGGTGCGGCGGCGGATCATAAATTGGAGCCGGCACGGCCCGCCGAAGTCCTCTCACCATCCGAGGCAACCCCGGAGCCGACGGCAGCCGAGGCGCAGCCGCCAGCTGAAAGTCAGGCAGATGCCGGCGCGGATCAAAGGCTGGAGCCGACGCGGCCCGCCGAAGTCCTCTCGCCAACCGAGGAAACCCCGGAGCCGGCGGCAACCGAGGACATTTCGGAGCCGGCGGCAGCCGAGGCGCCATCGCCAGCTGAAAATCGGGCAGATGCCGCGGCGGATCAAAAGTTGGAGCCGACACGGCCAGCCGAAGTCCTTTCGCCAGCCGAGGAAAGCCCGGTCCCGCCGCGCATCCAGGTCGCGCCAATGCCACCGGCCGACAAGGCCTCGCCGCCCGCAGCGGTCCGGCCCGAAATTATGGAGAGCCGGAGGCCCGATCAGCCGGCCAGCCAGCACGCGCGGGCCGAAAGCCAGACGGATGATGCGAACGAAAAACGGCAGCAGGACGAGACGGCGGCAGGCAAACAGCCGGGCGAAGCCACTGTTGCCTTGAACGTGCCGAAACCGGACCTAAAACTGCCGCCGAAAAATGCCCTCGACCCCGCTGTGCAACGGGTCTCCTGGGTGCGGGACTTCAACGGCGGCGACTGTTTCTATGCGACGTTGACGTCGGTAACCGAGGCCGCCGTCGCCATCGAAGGATTGGGCACGGAGATCCAGCCGTTCGAACGAATGCTGTCCGATTTCCAGGCAAGATTCCGTGTCGAACCGGACATCAGCGTCCGCCTCATTGAGCCGGCTCAATGCGAAGTCACCAACTTTCTGCGCTTTCTGGACCAAATGCCGGCTGACAAGCCGCAGCTTGTTCTCGATCGAACGACGGTGCCGAGCGGCTCGCCGATCG
The DNA here is from genome assembly GCF_055811215.1 of Mesorhizobium sp. WSM4819. Taxonomy (NCBI): domain Bacteria; kingdom Pseudomonadati; phylum Pseudomonadota; class Alphaproteobacteria; order Hyphomicrobiales; family Phyllobacteriaceae; genus Mesorhizobium; species Mesorhizobium sp. WSM4819. The sequence continues at coordinate 101,262 of NZ_JBVVQO010000006.1, read as the reverse complement.
GCGGCTCGCTGGTGACGCATCGCGGCCTTATTTCCAGCGTGCTGCTGATCGACCACAGGGGCATGGCATTCAGCCTCGACGATCTTATCCTGGCGCAAGCGGACAAGGCGACCTTCAACATTCCGATTGATCTTGGCGCAGCCGACAAGGCGGCCGGCAAGGTCGTGCCGCAGATCATAATGGTAATCACGGGTCCACAGGATATTCACGCTGCGGCGTTCTCCGCGCCGACACCAGCCGCGCTGCTGTTGCCCAAAATTCTCGACGAGATCGACGCCAACCGAGCTGAGTACTCCGCAACGGCAAAGTATTTTCGGCTCGGCGGGTAGCATGGACGCCGATGGCCCACCGCCGCTCGCGCTTTTCCTTCCTGCCCGCTGTGCCGCCCAACAATCAGCGTGACCGGCTTCGCGGCCTGCTTGTCCCGAGCGGCCGTATCAGACTTGCGGTCATATTGGGCGCGACATTGCTGGCTCTCCTGTCGCCTCACGAAGCGCGCGCCGAATTCACCGTCTGCAATCAGACGCTCGACGTCGTCAATCTCGCTGTCGGCCAAAAAGTCGACAATGCCGACCAGACCGATGGCTGGTGGACCATCGGCGCAAATCAGTGCGTCAACGTCATCCGCGAGGAACTTTCGAACCGCTACATCTACATCTATGCAACGGACGTCTTTGGCCATGCGACCCTGACCGGGTCGACCGAAATGTGCATCGACCGGCGGCGTTTCTCGATACGCGGCATCGATGAATGCTGGCAGCGCGGCCATATCGCCGCACGATTTCTCGAAGTCGATACGCTTGAACAGGCGCGGTGGACCTTCTTTCTGACCGGAAGCAATCCGTGACGCACAGTATCGACACAAGCTTCAAGTTGAAAAAGCAGGCCCGCGCCGCCCTGCGCAGGCGCAGGCTCTGGCGCAGGCTGCTTGCCGGGCTTGCTGTGGTTGCCCTGTTGTCGATCGCTGCCGGCTTCTATCTAACCGCGGATTATTGGTCGTTTGGCGACGAGGATGAGGAGTTGCATGCCGTCGAGGGAACCGACGATGTGCCGGCCGACGCATCTGTCTATGTGCCTGCCATCATCGATCTCGCAGGCGACCCGATGTGGATCACGCTTGCGCCCGACACCGGCGGCGCAACAAAAAGCCAAGTCATCCCGCGCCCGGCAGAACTCGACCAGGCCGGCGTTTCTCCGCAGATCGAGATTCTGTCCGACGTGATGCTTAGCGCCAGCGAAAAGTTCATGACGACGATACCGTCCACGCAAGAAGATTTCGCATTCTTCCAGGCGCAGCGACAGACCGCGCCGGCGCCATCCAACGAGTTGCAAAACGACGTTCAGCCACCGCCCGTTCCAAACGAGGCTCCGGTTGCTTCGGACCCGCAGGGGGGTGTCGATGATGCCGAAGCAGGTTGGGGCGAAACAATCGATTCAGGCGAGGCAGCCCTTCCCGCGTTCCAGAAAACCCAGATCGAAAACAACACAAGCGTTGCAAATGTCATCAGTGAACATCAACGATACGAGGCTACCGAGGACATTTTCGTAAAGATCCTCAACGACCGCAGCCTGGACAGCGTTGCGCTCGATGCGCATTTCTCCGCCGAGGATGCCAGGCTGGCAGGCGAGGCGCTGAAGGCGCTTTTCAATCGGGAAAGCCTTGAGCCAGGTCATGTCGTCGCCATGCGCGGTTTCAGACCGACGCGCGAGACGACAACCATGTCCCTCATGCAGGTCTCGATCTACGCCAGGAACGTATTTGTCGGTACGCTGACGCGCAATGCCGCCGGTGTGTTTGTGTCCGGTGTCGACCCGTGGGTCCGCGAAGATTTGTTCAACTACTCGGGCGCACAGGCGCAAGGCACGCATAAAAGGCAATACCGGCTGCTCGACGCGATCTACTCGACAGCAGCGCGCAACAAGGTTCCGACCGGCGTGATCGGAGAAGCGATCATGTATCTGTCGCGAGGACAGGATCTGGATGCCTTCGCCAGCGAAGACCAGCGTCTGGTCCTGATCTATTCGCAAAAACCGCGTGGCAAGGAAGAGACGGCCGGACGGGTGCTGTATGTTGGCGTCCAGGGTAGCGAAAAAAGCCTCGACTGTTTCGTGTTCCAGCAGACCGACCGCCAGTTTGCATGCGTCAGCGGCGACGATCAGGTTCGCTCGTTGACAGTGGCGAACGGCATGGTCACCCCGGTCAACGGGGTCATGACCTCGACTTTCGGCCCACGCAAGCACCCAATCCTCGGAACCGTTCGTATCCACAAGGGCGTGGATTGGGCGGCGCCTCTGGGCACGCCGATAGCCGCCGCCTTCGACGGCGAAATCGTCTTTCAGGGCGATGGAAGTGGTTACGGCAACCTGGTGAAGATCTCGCATGGGGACGGCAGCGAGACGCGCTATGCGCATATGCAGAAATTCGCGGACAAGGGTGGTGTCGGCGCGAAGGTGAAGGCAGGCGATATCATTGGCTATATCGGCACCACCGGTCTTTCGACCGGGCCGCACCTGCATTTCGAGCTCTATCGCAATGGGCAGGCGATCGATCCGTTGGGCACGGTTACGGCAATCGCGACGGACGCTTCCGCTGTCGAAACGCTGACCGAGCGTATCGTTCAAGTCGAAAGCGGCGGCAAAGCCCGCGCCAAGAACCCACTTTCTTCGGCGACCGGCGCCGGTCAGTTCATAACCAAGACGTGGATCCGGATGATGAACACCTACCGCCCCGAGCTGGCGCGGACACTGTCAACCGCCGACCTGCTCGCTCTGCGTTTTGACGCCACCATCTCGCGCGAGATGGTCAGCAATCTGGCGCGCGAAGGCGAAGCCTATCTTCGGGCACGCGGCCACCAGATCACAGCCGGCCGGCTTTATCTCTGTCATTTCCTGGGGATGGAAGGCGCCCATCAAGTGTTGTCGTCGCCGGGCTCGGCGCAATTGAGCGCCGTGCTCGGATCGGCCGTCATTCAAGCCAACCCGTTTCTCACCGGCAAGTCCGCCAGCTATGTCGTGAGCTGGGCCGAAAGGAAAATGGGGCGGAAGCTGAGCCCGGCGATGGTTGAAGTGAGCCAACAAACAACGACAACGACGGAAGTCCGGCAGACATCGCCCGAGTTCGAAAAATACAAGCAGGCGATCACGGCTCTCATAGGCTCGATGCAGAATACCCTTTGAACCTGCTTCTCGAGGCGCGCGAGTTTGCCGTTAGTCCATTGGCGTTCCTGCTGCCAAGTGCTACTATAGCCAACTTTTTTCGGGCCTTTGTGAACCAAAACTGTGGTCGAGATCACATACGCCCAGGAGCCATTTTGGCATGCGCAGACATCGATAGTGCGCCCCGGTGGGGCGGAGGGCTGGACCATGAAAGCATTTGCCGTCTTTCTGAGCGGGTTTGTCCTGTTTGTCATCACGTCGCTTGGAGCCGAGGCTGCCGCGCCTGATGCCAAACGCGTGGCACTGGTCATCGGCAACAGTGAATATGTCCATGCCGTTGCCTTGCCCAATCCCGCCAACGATGCGCACCTCATCGCATCCACGCTACGCAATGCCGGCTTCCAGGTGATCGAGGGGCTCGATCAAGACAATGCAGGCATGCACAGCCTCATCAGTCGGTTTACCGAGCAATCCTACGATGCCGAGCTCGCCGTCATTTTCTATGCCGGCCACGGCATGCAGGTCGACGGCAAGAATTTCTTGATTCCGATAGACGCCGAACTGACATCGCCCGCTCATCTCAAGACCCGCACCGTTCAGATCGACGACTTCATGGCAGCGTTACCAGCCGAGCCGGCGATCGGCGTCATCATCCTCGATGCCTGCCGCGACAATCCATTGGCCAGGACGCTGGCCGCCTCGATGCCGAAGAGCCGTTCCGCCTCGTTTGGCTCCGGACTGGCGCCGATTGAAGCAAGATCGGACGGCGTGGGAACCGGCGGAGTCTTGATTGCGTATGCAACCGACCCCGGCGCCATCGCTTTCGACGGCAACGGCGTAAACAGTCCCTACTCCGCGGCGCTCGCCAGACACCTGACTGAACCTGGCGTTGAAATCCAGAGCGCGCTGACGCGTGTGCGCGGCCAGGTGACCGAAACGACACAAGGTCGCCAAAGACCTTGGCACAACGCATCACTGGGACGCGAGGTCTTCCTGGGACAGTCCAAAGCGGAAGCAGCGCCTGCCACAAAACCGATCGCTGGTGCGTCCGGCGCGATGACACCGGCGCCTGCCCCGGTGACCAACGAGCCTCCTTCCTGGGAGGTTGAGCAGCGTCTGTGGGACGAAGCTTCCAAGCGCAATTCCATTCCGTTCTACGAAGCCTATCTTGAACAGTTTCCGAGCGGCCGCTTCGCCACGGTGGCACGGCTGAACATTGACCAGTTGAACGAACCGAAGGCCGAAGATCGGCAGCTCCCGGCAGTCGATGAGGACGAGGCCAACGCAATTTCCGGCTCAGCCGTTCGCACCTCGGTTGGGGTCTCGGACGAGGTGAAGCGGGCCCCGGGCACCGAGTTGACGGAGAGCGCGATCGGTCTCGATCGCCAGGGCCGTATCGATCTGCAGTTGCGCATCGAAGCCTTGGGCAACGAGCTTGGCCGTATTGACGGAAACATAGGCCCAAAAACCCGCCAAGCAATCGGCATCTGGCAAGCGAAAAACGGCCTGCCGCAGACGACCTTTTTGACACGCGAGCAACTGACGTTCCTGGTGATCCAGACGGATCCAATGATGGATTCGGTGCGCGCCAGCTACGCTGCCGATCTGGCTCGAGCACAGCCGAAGAAACAGGTGCAGCAGGCCCGCACAAAGAAGCCGGTGGCACAGAAGGCCCGCACACAAAAGCCGGTGGTGGCACAGAAGCCCCGCAGGCAGCAGGTCGAGGTTCGACGGGATGTTCCGCCGCCGGACAACAACGACTTCCTGACCAAGGCGCTGATTTTCGGCACCGGTGTGGCCGTGGGTGGCGTGCTCAACAACAACTGACGAGCCAGTTTCAGGCGTGTCGACGCGGGCCGTGCCTCGGTGGTCGGAGCGGCCCTACTCGGTCCTTATCCGCATTTCCACCCGGCGGTTTACCGGATCGAATGGATTGGGGTTGCGCGGACTGGCTTCGCCCAGGCCTGTCGCTTTGATGCGGGCAGGATCGATGCCGTTGGAGGTCAGGAAGGTTGTTACCGATCTGGCTCTGCGTTCCGACAGCCCCTCGTTGTAGCGCTCCGAGCCGGTTGCATCGGTATGACCCTCGACAACGAAGTTCAAAGTGCTCAGTCGGCGGTCCTTCAGTGCCTTGGCGAACTCGTCCAGTTCAGCGCGGGCAGTCGCATCGAGTTCCGCAGAATCAAGGCCGAAATTGATCAGCATGTCGAGGCTGGTTTTTTCGGCAGGCGCTGCCTTGTTCTTGCTGTTGCACTCTTCTTCGGTGCCGACGCAAATTCCACGCGGCGGGCCGAGCTCGCTCGCCGCGTCAAAAAACTTCACGATGTCTTCTGATTTCTGAAGTGGATCAGCAAAAGCGTGGGTCGAATAAAACGCGACCGTAAACACGAAGGCTAAACTGCCCGACCGCATAACGGTTACTCCTGTCTTGAGCATCGATTTCATCGACTGCGGACAATACCAAATTGCGAAGCGGTTGTCTGTCAAAACGTCGAGGGCAGTTGCATCTTGCTAGTCGTGAAGACCTGACGCTTGGTACCCATGTAAAAGGACGCGAGACGACCCTTTCCTGCCCTTCAGGATAGAACAAGCTATGACCGCAAATCGGCCGAATGCGGATTTTGTCTGGGTGCCGGCCGAGACAGCGATGTCGATCGGCTTGTTTCGGCTTACCGGAGCGTTGCCGAGGGATCCGATATCGCCGAATGGGGGCGACGGACCGCAGTGCCTCTGATCGAAGGATTCGCGGCATTCTGGCGTGGCGACTACGAGAGGGCCGCCGATCGCCTCCATAGCACACGGTTCATCGCCAATAGCTTCGGCGGCAGCCACGCCCAGCGCGACGTCATCGACTGACGCTGGCTGAGGCCGCTGCGCGCGGGCCTGACCCGCCTGACGGAAGCCCTCGCCAACGAGCGGTTGGCGCTGAAGCCCCACAGCCCCGTAAACCAGTCCTTCCTTAGGCGGGCCCGCAAGTGGCGCCTCGATAAGGCCGAGGAGTTGATGCACAAAGCCGGCTGAGGCTCGATCGAAATGCGCGAGCTGCCGCACGATGGTGGACGTGACGCGCCCGGCGCGGGCAAGGCAGACCTCGACCGAGGCACTTACATGAGAGGTATTGGCCCGGACGTCCATCTCGGAGGCGCCCATGAAAGATAGAGTCTCGCCGACACGACGTCGCACGGTTTCTAGCCCAAGGGGGAATGAGCATTGTGATACAATCGAAACATTTCAGCACCGCTCAAGAACAACGACTGAAACATCCGGGGCGTAGATTCCAGGCAAGCGGGAGCGCGCCGCCAGAACGTGACGCCGGCGCGGCCCGCAATCAATGGGAGGCTCACATGAAATTGCGCAAGTTCCTGCCTGGCGCGGGATGGACCACACTCTTAGTCATAGGTTTCGGCGCCGGCGCCATCGCGTATGCGGCCGGCGGCCCGGCCAGTATTCAGCTTGCCGCCGCCACGCGAGTGCCGCTCCCGAAGGACTTGTCCATGTCGCACTGCGTCGCCGCGACGCTACCGCTCGAATCGCCCATCGCCGAGGCGGTCAAGGCCTACGAGGATGCCGAGCCGCCGCTTTGGGACAACCTCGGCACGCTCACCTGGCCGATCAGCACGAAGAACCCGGACGCGCAGAAATTTTTCGACCAGGGCCTGAGGCAGGCCGCCAACTTCAACCACGCCGAGGCGCGTCGCGCCTTCCGCAAGGCGCAGCGTCTCGATCCGGGTTGCGCGATGTGCTTCCTCGGCGAAGCACTTGTACTCGGACCCAACATCAACGTGCCGATGGACCCTGCCGCGAACGCACCGGCCGTCGCCGCGCTGAAAAAAGCACAGTCGCTCGCCTCAGCGGCGACCGACAAGGAGCGTGGCCTCATCGATGCCGTCGCCGCCCGCTACTCGGACGATCCCAACGCGGATCGCAAAGCGCTCGATGCGGCCTTCGCCGATGCCATGGCCGCCCTGTCCGACAAATATCCCCACGATCTGGAACTCGCCATGATCGCGGCGGAAGCGGCCATGGACACCCAGCCATGGGACTATTGGCAGCCCGGCGGCAAGGAGCCGAAGGGCCGCACAGCTGACGCTCAGAAGCGGCTGGAAGCCGTGCTGACGAAAAAGCCCGACCATGCCTGGGCGATTCACCTCTACATACATCTGGTGGAGGCTTCCGACCGCCCGGAGCGGGCCGAGCCCTATGCCGAGCGACTCGCCGCGCTGATGCCGGGTGCCGGGCACATCGTCCACATGCCGAGCCACATCTACCATCGGGTCGGCCGCTACGCCGACTCGCTCGCATCTAACGTCGCCGCCGCAAAGGTCGACGAGACCTACATTGCCGATACCGGTGCGGTCGGTGTCTACCCGATCGGCTATTATTCTCACAATGTCCACTTCGTGATGGTCTCGGCGCAGCTTCTGGGTGACGCGCCGACGGTCTTAGACCAGGCCGAGAAGCTGGACACGCTGCTCACCAACGAGATCGCCGCTGCGATCCCGATCGTGCAGCCGGTCAAGGCGGCGCCTTATTTCGCCTGGGCGCAATACGGCGACCCAGACATGGTCCTAGCCAAGCCGGTGCAGGCGGACGCGCCAGCCTATGTGAAGGCAGTCCAGCATTATATGCGCGGCGCCGCCTTGGCGGCAAAGAAGGATATTGCCGCCGCGCGCGGCGAGGCCGACGCCATTCACCGCATCGCGGCGGAGACCGACTGGTCGACCCATGACGCCTGGGGAATCCCGGCGCTGGCCGTGCTGCAGGTAGCTGAGGCAACGGTGCGGGCACGCGCGGCCGAGGCCGACGGTAACCTGGAGGGCGCCGTGGCGATCTGGAGGAAGGCCGCCGAGGTCGAGGAAACGATCCCCTACATGGAGCCGCCCTACTGGTATTATCCGGTGAGGCAGTCGCTGGGCGCTGCCCTGCTGCGTACCGGCCATCCGGAAGAGGCCGAGAAGGAGTTCCGGGCCGCGCTCGACAAGGCGCGCGGCAGCGCCTGGGCGCTGTTCGGCCTCAAGGAAACGGCAAAGGCCAGGCGCGACACCGCCGCCGAGGCCAAGGCCGCCGATGAACTCGCCAAAGCCTGGCGTGGCGACCCCGCCACGCTGACGCTGGAGCGGCTGTGACGGGCCTTTCCCGCAGGGGATTTCTCTCCCTCCGGTCAACGGCCGGAGGGGGATTTCACTTCCCGCAGGGCTGCCGGCCAAAAATCCGGTCGAGGCGCGCGGCCGTTCATCAAGTCAATACGATACTCGGCCTCCACGCCAAAGATTGTGAGCGACTGTTAGGCCGAGGGACCACGCGTCCGCTGCGCGACGGTAGCGCGACATGCGAGCTCTGTGTCCTGCTGAAACGAACGAAACACTCTGGCGTCGATCCAGAGAAACTGCCGAGACAAGAACGGATTACGTCAGACGGAACTGCCGACCGCAGCAGCTTCCAACCGTTGGAGTGGTGCGAATGTTGCGAAATGGGAGCAGCACGGTCCAAGGTGTGACAGATATTCAAGAAGGCGCTGCCGCTGGTAAGCGGGTTGCGCTCGGCTGAAAGAGCGACATGGCAAACGCCCCGAAGATGTGTGGCCGGCAGGCAATTTCAACTCAGAAAGCGGAGTTTGGTTGATGGGAGACCTGCGATTCGCAACTGTTCGACTGGCGACGGGTCCACAGATTCACTACGCGGAACAGGGCAATGCTGACGGCGATCCGATCCTCTTTCTGCACGGGTGGCCGGACTCTTGGTTCTCGTTCAGCAGTATTCTGCCGTTGCTGTCGCATCGGGTTCATGCATTTGTCCTGGATCAGCGAGGTTTCGGTGACTCGGAAGCGCTGGATGCCGGTTACGGGATCGACGAATTCGCCGCTGATGCCGTCGCGTTTCTCGACGCTGTTTCCATCGAGCGCGCCACCATCGTCGGACACTCTTTCGGAAGTTTCGTCGCGCGACACGTCGCGATCACAAATCCCGAACGAGTCGCACGCTTGGTCTTGATCGGCACTGGTGTGTCGGCCGCCACTCCGGTCACGCGGGAGGTCCAGGCCACACTGATGGAGCTACCAGACCCGGTGCCGGTGGAGTTCGCCCGCGATTTTCAGGCGAGCACCGCGCACGTACCCCTGCCCGAATCGTTCTTCGAACGGATCGTTGCCGAAAGCCTGAAGCTGGCGGCTTGGCGTTGGCGCGGCGTGCTCGACGGTTTGCTCGCTTACGATGACACGGAGCAACTTTCTCGGAGTGTCACACCGACGCTCCTCATGTGGGGCGAACGCGACGTGCTCTTTTCCAGAAACGATCAGGATCGCCTCGTGACCGCGATCCGAGGATCCAAACTGCTCAGCTACCCGGAGACCGGACATTGTCCGAATTGGGAACGGCCCCAACGCGTCGCAGCCGATCTCGAGACCTTTATAGACCAGAGTTGACAAGCACTTCAGGCACGGGGCGCGCCCTGTGCATGTTCTCGGTTACCTACGGCCAGTCGGTGAGAGACGTCTCCAGTGCCCAGTAGTTCAGCTGGAATGTCGGCTCCTGGCGCGCAATCCTGTCGTTCAGGTTAAACCTGTTGTGGGGCAACTTCCCACCCATTGCTGCAATTCGATTTGGGTATCAACCGTCAGATTTTCACCACTAGGGACTGGAGACTTGACCCGCCCCGTATCCAGGGCTTCAGTGTCGATTGTTCCCTGGGGAGAGCGTGTCGCCATGGCCAATGAGCTTCGATTCAAAACGGCACGGGACCTTTTCATGGCCTGCCCCGCTGTTTCCAGGGACATGGTGGCACTTCCGACCGAACAGCCTTCAATCGAATTTTGCCGCGCCCTGCTGGCCGGGCGGGTGCCAGAGGAGGCGATTACGTTCTGTGCCTATCTGCTTCCCGAGCGGGCTGCGGTGTGGTGGGCCCATGAATGCCTGAGCCATCTCACCGTTCTGCTCGACAGCAGGGATCAGGAATTGCTCGCGGTTGTTCGTGACTGGGTCAGCCAACCGGAGAGCCCTCACCATGGCCCGGAAGTGAGCGAGGCTGCGGCAATGCCGCCAACAACGCCGGCCGCGTGGATTGCCCTGGCTGTAGGACGGCATGGCAACGGGTCAGCTATGGAGGCGCCAGCGCCATCGGCCTTGCCGCCAGCCGCCAGCGCTGTGAGCGCGGGGGTTTTGGCCGGACTGGCACGTGTGGCGTTGGAGGACCGCTTTTCAGTTCTTTCCGCGTTTGTCGAAATGGGTATCCAGATGGCAGAGACAGAGGCACTGCGCCAGTCAGCGGATGCGAGTTAGACCGTAGCCGTGTCCGCGAACGGGATACGTCCAAATTGAACGAGAATCAGGCTCTAGCTATCTGATTTAGCTGCATTGTGCGACGCCAAGTGACCCCACGTGGCTGCAGAATGCTCTAGTTGTTTGGCTTACTTGCAGCAGCCATTCAACGCTATCCTCCCCAGCCGCCGCCGCCTCCGCTGCTCCCGCCACTCCCGCCACTTCCGGCACCCCCGCCTCCTCCCGAAGAAGGAATGATTACGGGACGTGCGGCAGCAGGCTCGTCCGCGGCCGGACTAACCACTTTCCTGGCGGCCACCTGTTTGGGAGCGGGGTTGACGACCTTCCGCGGCGCCGCGGCTCTGCGAACGACCTTCGGCGCCGGCTCGGGCGTCGCCACCAGCGGCGTCGGTTGAAGGGGTGGCCAGGATGTGCAGCCCATGACCCCGGCCAAGGCGATGGACAGAGTTATCCCGATTGTTGCCTGCTTCAGATTTCTGCCCACCATTGCCTCCTTGTTGATCAGAACAAATCCCGACGCGGATTGGCTTGTTCCCAGACCGCCCTGGCCACCTTGACGAGTTGCTTGTCGACAGAACCGCTCAACGGAATCTTCGACTTGAGTTCCCCACGCAGCTGCTTCAACGCCGCCGCTTTCGGCTTGGCCCCGAATTGCGCCAACGTCGCCCGGGCGTCAGGCAGCTCATTGCGAAGATCGAGCGCAACTGTGAATGCCAGGAAACGCACGGCGACGGCCTGGTCAGCCTTGTCGCCCTTTTGCATCTCGAGGGCCGCGCGATCATAGGCGCCGGACTGATCACCGCGCGAGGTTGCCAGTTCAAACAGGCGTTGGGCTTCATCAAGGTTCTGCTCGACGCCAACGCCATCACGGTACATGCGCGCAAGACTGCCCGGCGCATAGGGCTGGCCGAGGTCGATGGCCTTCTGAAAAAGCGCCAGCGCAGCCTTCGGATCCTTTTCGACGCCCCTGCCGCTGAGGTAATTGCGACCGAGCAAGTTCATCGAATACATGTCCTGGCGCTGGACGCCGGCCTCCAGGAAGGCAACCGCGCGGGCCTGATCGGCGGGCACGCCGTTGCGGCCTTCGGTGAAGATCGCCGCGAGATCGTTCATGGCATAGGTGTGCCCCATCGATGCCGCCTTGAGCAGCAGATCCAGCCCCTTGCCGGTGTCGCGCTCGACGCCGTAGCCATGGAACAGGGCACGACCCCACGACGTCATCCCGTAGGGATCGCCCTTGTCGGCCGCAGCGGCGTAGAAGGTGTTGGCCTGCTTGCGGTCGACAGCCTGGCCCGTTCCCGTCGCGTAGAGGTAGCCGAGTTCGAACACCGCGCGCACATGCCCCCTGTCGGCGGCCTGTTGTATGGCTTTCCTGGCCTGGTCGACCTTGCCGGCTGCAAGCAGCGCGCGTCCCAGTTCATAACGGAAGCGGGCGACATCGGGATACGCCTTCACCGCAGCCTCGCAGAGCTTTACCGCGTCGGCGCCGATTTCATTTGGCAGCAGGCCGGGGACGACGCCTTGAAGGTCGAGAGGTTCGCCGGCAGCCAGGTCGCACGGATCGACGCTTGGCGACAGTTTCATACTGGCGGGTTTGGCTGCGCCGCTGTCCGCCCGAATTTCGAAGGCGATCTCGACCGGTGCGCTGGCTCCGATCTGGGGTTCATAGCGCAGCCCCTCGACTTCGCCGACCGTCAAGCTCGATTCGGGCGACAGGGTCCGATCCGGCAGGGAGAGCGTCCCCGTTGCCGGATAGTTTGTGACTTTCAGGCTGACCGCCGCATCGTCTGTCGGGACGTCGAGGTTCAGGGCAACGGCGCCGACGCCGACCGGGGCGTCGACGTCCCGGTTCTCGATCGCCTCGGCCGCACCGGTGACATGAATGCCGCGCTGCAGCACCTGCTGCTTCTGCTCGGCTTCGAGCGAGGCCATCACCTGTTCGCCCTCGGCTCCTTCGCCACTCTTGACCCGGAACACCAGCATGCCCTTGGCTTCGCCGCCCCAACTGTCGCGTGCGGCGTAGGCCAGCATATCCATCTCTTCCGGCTCGCCAGTTCCCTTGGGGACATCCAACTGCAAACGCGGCAGATCCTTGCCCTGGATCAGGTCTCCCGCCTCGATGACCTTGCCGTCCAGCATCAGGCGTCCCAAGGCGGGTGGTCTTTCGATGCTGACGGTTATTGTCCCGCCATCGACCTGGACCGGTTCCGGGAGGTCCAGATCGATGGGGCCTGCCCCGGACAGCACGACTTTCTCCAATACCGGCGGCAGCGATGGGCGGCTGATGCGACGCATCAGAACGACTTCGTCGATCAGCGACGAGTTCTCCCAGGGAACCTGCAGGCCCTTGGTAACCTCAACCACATCCCGGCGGACGGCCGACATGACCGTGCGGATCTCCTGGTTCGGGGCGAGCGCGCGACGAGAAAACGCCGATGAGAAAGGACTGAGGTCGCCGGCGCCGTCATAGGCGACCGCGCCGGGTTCGGTGGCGAAAGCAATCAGCGTATTCAGTGAGCTTCTTACTTGCGCAAGTCCGGTGCCGCTGGCAGTAAGAAGCTGGTCCCTGAGCCAATAGTCCTTGCGAGGGAATGGATTGTTGCGGCAGGCATCGAGGATGATCACCTGGATCTTCGATTTCGAACGCATCTGCTGCAGCACATCGTTCAGCTTGATTGCCTGGACCTCGACGTCCGCCGCATCTTTCAACGAGGCATCGACAGGGATCAGGAAATTTTCGCCGCCGATCTGAAAGCCGTGGCCGGAATAGTAGACGACAGCCACATCCGCGCCGTCCACGGCGGCAAGATAGTTGCGGAACTGATCTTCAAATTGCAGCTTTGTAAGATTGCTCGCGACGAAAACATCAAAACCAGCCGCTCGAAACGTGTTGGACACGTCCACCACATCTTTGGCCGGGTTCTTGAGGGCCGAGATTTCCTGGTAATCGGAGTTGCCGATTACAAAGGCGACCCTTCGTTCGACTGCAGAAGCGTCGAAAGTCGTGACGCTTGCGAGCATCAAGGCCGCAACGAAGCCGCAACGTCGGAGCATGGCAAATCCCTTAACCGTCGTTACCTGGCGACCACAAGAACACAGCTTGCAGTGCCAAGGTCCGTTAGAGAGCATGCTATCTGCCGAGACAGAAAAGAGAGAAAAGCCGTCGCGACAGCGGTATATTCCTCACTTGATCGATCCCTAAATTACATCAGAGCCCGACTGTCCGCAATGAGCGTCAAACGGATTCTCAACCTGGCTATTTGCTCGTGGTCGATACGGTCCCCTCGGATCGAGCGTGGCCGGCATAGCCTTGACTTGCGCATGCATCACGGGTCAGAGCGCTGAGGTTTTCCACTGCTAATGTCCGCCTGCCGCTGATTTTCTCTACCCACCATTTCCGCGACTCGATTAGCGTCTGCTTATGGAGCATCGGCACGCCATTCGACGGAACAAGGAAGGGCTTTGGGAGGTCTACGATATAGACGACGACAGGGTTGTCTTCGCGGAGGGGGTGGCTCTGACAGATTTGCTGGATGAGGAGGCGCTCGACGCCCTGGAGTTGCTAAAGGGTGGATTCCTGGTCCCGAGCAGCGCTCCCAAGGCCAGTTGACACTTTGAGGGTTTTGCCGAGGCCCCGCGGCGAAACGACAAACTCTCCTTCGTTTGGTTGATGCCTGAACAGTGCTCCGTCCGTAAGTTCGTGCTATATATTAGCAGGAGCTGTTATGAGGTTTTTGCCCGTTCAGGAACCGACCAACACATGGGCCGTGTTCGATACGACCGTGGATGTGCCGGCGCACTTCGCTGGTATTTGCCTTATCGGCTTGCCGCGGGAGCGGGCGGAGTGGCTCGCAGCAAGGGCCAATCAAGATGCGTTGGCAAGAAGCAGCAGGATCGGCCGGCTCTCGTCTCCGGAGACTGAGCACGCCGTGCTTCCCATACGCAAATGCCAGAAATCGCTTACGTCAGCAGGAGAGATTTCAACGACGGACGAAGAGGCCGCTGCGTTGGCAGCCGGGTACCAGCAGCCACCGTAAGTACGATATCACCAGCGATACAGCCATTGGTTCTGGCAAGACCATCCAGCTTGCCCGGTTCCTGCCGGAAGGATCGCGGTTATTGCTGATCCGGCATCTCGGTATTCTCTTGGGGGTTCTTTTCGATGCCCGCGGCAGGCGAGGTGTCGGCCGGGGCGTTCCCACCCTGGTTTTGCTCCTGGGCTCTTTCGAGTGGCGAGGTGCGCCAGCCCATATCGGCATACAAAAAGCCGATGAGAAAGCCGACGATGATGATCGCTGCTATCACCAGCGAAAGTATGGCGTTACGTCGCTCCATGTCCGGCTCCTTCCTGCGAGCCGAACAGCCAGTATCGAAAATGGTTCCCATCCAGCGGCAGGTCGTGGAACTTCGCACCGTGCCGGCGGTTGACACGCAGGGCTGCGAGCGGTGAACGAAGCCTCCGTTGTTTCCGTCGCAGCAGGAAGGAGACACCATGACCAACAGGAATACCACATCGAAGCCGGCCATCCGGCAGGCAGATGCCGCCGGCTTGCGACGTCCAAGCCGGGACGCTGACGATACGGATGCGGGAGCGAAGCCACCAACGCCGAAAAGCGCGGGAACATCGAACCCCTCGACCGCTCCGCTGGACAATCCGGTGGCCAACCGCAATGCCGGCCGGCCGCGCCAGCAAGGCGCCACGCCGCGACCGACCGAAAAGCCGCTGGACTGAAGGGCAAACGAGCTAGGACGTCGGGACCAATTCCGCCAAGGCTGTGAGAATGGCCGCCTGATCTGCCGGCTTGCGAACAAATCTAGCGTTGGCGAACGCGGATGGAACATCGCGCGGCCCAAAGCCGGTCAGGCACGCGAACGGAATATGGCGGATTTTTAGTTCTTCTGCGATCGCCAGGCTCGTTTCGCCATGCAGTTGAACATCCAGCAGCGCCACGTCGACAGGATTTTCGCCGATAAGACGAAGGGCCGCCGCCACCGAAGGGGCCGGGCCGATCACCTGATGTCCCGAATCGCGCAGACAAGCAGCGACGTCCTCGGCGATAAGCCATTCATCCTCGACCACCAGAACGCGCAGCGGGTCGGTCACGGCGTCTCCTTGCGCAGCATCGGGAATGTGATCTGGACCTCAAGACCGTCACGGTTGAAGGTGGTCTCGACGTTTCCGCCAAGCCGGTAGCCGATCTCACCCTGCAGCAGGGAAAGTCCGAATCCGCTAACTTCAGGTTTTCTGACCGGCGGCCCGTGTCTCTCGCGCCAGGCGAGCGTGAACATATCGCCCTCGCCAGACCATTTCAGCACGATCCTGCCCTCGGGCTTCGACAGCGCGCCATATTTGGCGGCGTTGGTCGCCAGTTCATGAATGGCCATGCTGAGGGAAAGGCCCTGTTGCGGGCTAAGCTTCACTTCAGCGCCGTCAAGTTCGAACCGGTCAATGCTGAAAGCTTCGAGCTCCTGATGCAGCAGTTCGTTGATCGAAGCTTCTTTCCAGCGCTCCTTCGACAGCAGACCGTAAGCCCGCGACATGGCGTGCAGGCGACCGATCAGCGCTTCGGCGAACTCTTCCTTCGATTCCGAACTTTCACGGGTGCGGTTGGCGATGCTGGCGACCACCGCCAGCATGTTCTTGACGCGGTGGTTCAGCTCCGAAATGAGCACCCGGTTTTGCTCTTCCGTCTCGGCCAATATGGTGACATCGACCAGCGTGACCACGACGCCCTGGATCCTGTCGTCCTTGTCGCGATAGGGATTGATGCGAACCATATAAAACCGGCCCTGGTTGTCGCGCGCCAGATGATGGTTCAGGGTCTCTCCGGTTTCGAAGACAGCATCGATGTGCTGTTTCAGCTCGGGATAGTCGAGCTGGCTCGAAAGCTCGGTCAGCGGCCGGCCGACGTCGGAGGGACGCAGGCTGAAGAAGGACGAGGCCGGCGGAGTAAAGGTCCGCACCACCAGATTGCGATCGAGGAAAATGGTTGCGATCTTCGTGCTCTCGAACAGATTCCGCAAATCGCTGTTGGCGCGGTCGAGCTCCTCTATCTTGTTGGTCAGTTCCGAATTGATGGTGTTGAGCTCCTCGTTGAGCGACTGCATCTCCTCCTTCGAGGCCTCAAGCTCCTCATTGGTCGACTGCGCCTCCTCGTTGACGGAGACCAGTTCCTCGTTCGAGGATTTCACTTCTTCCAGTGCGGTTTCGTACTCCTCGATCGTTGATTGCAGTCGCTCCCGGGTTTCGCGCAGCTCCCGCTCGAGATCGGCAGTGCCTTCGCTGCTACGGTTTTCGGGCCCAACATCGGACCGCGCCTGCACCGGCCCCGTCGGTTCGAACAGGACGAGATAAAGCCGTTCGCCCTTGCCGCGTTCCGCCAGGGGCTCGACAGTGAGTTTGATCGACAGGGCCTGTTCGTCGTCCTCGTCAACGACGACATTTTCCCGCACGACGGTGCGGCGCGTCGTGGCGGCTTCCCGCAATGCCGCGCGCAGGTCGAGCCTTAGCCCGGAGCGGGCCAAAGTCAGCACCTGCCGGCTCGGAATGCCTTGCGGCGCTTCGAGATATCGGCCCGTCCGCGCCGAATAGTAGACGACGTCACCGTCGCCATTCACCACGACATGCGGCGGCGCGAAACGCTCCAGCACTTGTGCCTCGACCGCCTGTCGAAGCGGATAGCTGGCGGTTCGCTTGTTCGGCCCCGTTCCTTCAGGCAGGAAGGCGCCTGAACGGCCATCGCCGATCAGCATCGGCAGCCTAATGTGTGGCGAGGCATGTTCCCGCGCCTGAAAAATGCGCTGCTTCTTGTCGACGGTGGCGAAGAGGTTGTCGTGCTGGCCGACGCTTTCGGACGTGCCGAGGAAAAGATAACCGCCCGGCTTCAGCGCGTAGTGGAAGATCGGAATCACCCGGTTCTGGATGTCCGAGCCGAAATAGATCAGCAGGTTGCGGCATGAAACCATGTCCATGCGTGAAAACGGCGGGTCGCGGACGACGCTGTGGGGGGAAAAGACGCACAGCTCCCGGACCTCGTTGGCAAGCACGTGGCTCTCGCCGTCGCTGCTGAAAAAACGCTGCCTGCGCTCGGGCGAGACGCCCTGCAGCAATGCCGCCGGGTAACGCGCCGCGCGCGCCACCGCAAGCGCGGGCTCATCGATGTCGGTCGCAAATATCTGGACGCGTGGCACAACCGAAAGCGTCTCCATGTGTTCGCGCAACAGCATGCCGATCGAGAACACCTCCTCGCCGGTGGCGCAGCCAGGCACCCAGATCCTGACGGCGTCGCTGGCGGTCTTGCCCTCGAACAGCTGCGGTACGACCTTCTCCTCGAGCAGCTTGAACGCGTCGGGATCACGGAAAAAATCGGTGACGTTGATCAAAAGGTCACGAAAAAGGTTCGCCACCTCGCGAGGGTCCTTCTTCAGCCATTCAACATACTCTTCAATGGAATCAAGCTGTCCGATTTGCATGCGCCGCTTGATGCGCCGCAGGAATGTCTTGGTCTTATAGCCTGAGAAATCGTGGCCGGATTGGCCCTGCAGAATGCCGTAGATCTCGTCGCGGAGCCGACCCAGTTCTGCCGTCTCGTGCTCGCCGTCTCCGGCAACGCCGTTCAGCATATCGAAGCTGCGGGCGAACCCCTCGAGCTTCGCGCCGATCTCCTCCGCCGGCGCCGCAATGTCGATCAGCCCGCTGGAGATCGCACTTTTCGGCATGTCCGGGTTGCGCGGACCGTAGCCGTCGGGAGCCTGGGCGACCGTCAGTCCGCCACGCTCCTTGATCGCCTTGGCGCCAAGCGTGCCATCGGAATCGCCGCCCGACAAAATGACGCCAACCGCATATTCGCCCTGATCCTCCGCCAACGCGCTAAAAAAGATATCGATCGGCTTGCGCTCGCGGCTGAGCACGTTGGATGGCCGCAAGTGCAGCACTCCCCGCTCGATCGTGAGAACGACGTTTTGCGGCATAACATAGACGTGGTCGGACAGGACAGTGGTGCTGTCCTCGACGACAACAACCGGGAGTTGCGTGTAACGTCCGACGACCTCATGAAGCAGGCTTTCGCGCTCGGGGCTGAGATGGGTGACGATGACGAACGCCATGCCGGGCTGGCCGGTGATGCCTTTGAACAGGCCCTCCATTGCAGGAATGCCGCCGGCCGACGCGCCGACGCCCACAATTGGAAATCTCTTCACCTGAGATGTCACCGCAAGCCCTCGGTTGAACAGCCTAGACGACAAGGCCGCCAAATCGACCCAAAGCCCACGTCCGGGCTGAACGCAACGCCCAGCATATAACGTGCGCGAGGGCCGGAACAAGTCCGTGCAGACGGCGTTAAAGTCGGGATTATTGTGGAACTCCAATGTCAAAGCGCACACCTGAGCTGAAGCTGACAAGACAAGCGTCGTTGCGCTTCGAGGATCTGCTGAGTTTGCCGGGAAACGAATC
Source organism: Mesorhizobium sp. WSM4819 (assembly GCF_055811215.1). NCBI lineage: Bacteria > Pseudomonadati > Pseudomonadota > Alphaproteobacteria > Hyphomicrobiales > Phyllobacteriaceae > Mesorhizobium > Mesorhizobium sp. WSM4819. The sequence goes on along the minus strand of NZ_JBVVQO010000006.1, from coordinate 82,379 downwards.
CATTCCGCCGCGCATGCTTGTTTTGGCGAAGCGATTGCAGGCAGCCTTGCAGGAACATTCCGAACAGGCCCGTGCGGACACTTGCAAATCCCGCTCGAAGAAAGGGCGATGAGGTGCGCGATCTCCGAGGAGTGCGCATCCTGATTGTCGAAGACGATTGGGTATTGGCCGGCGATCTTGCACGATATTTCGGCAATATGGGCGCGGTCGTGCTTGGCCCTGCGGCGACGGTCGAACACGCCTCCATGCATACCGAGGTGGCTGAGGCCGCGATCCTCGACGTCAATCTCAACGGCCGGCGGGTGTTTCCGATCGCCGACGAACTGATGCGCCGCGGCGTTCCCTTCGTCTTTTTCAGCGGTGACGAGGACATCGTCATTCCCGAACGTCTCCGCCACGCCAGCAATCTTCGAAAATCGTCGGATAGCTACGCCGTCTTCGACGCCTTGTTCCCTCCGGAAAAATCCGCCCTTGCCGGTCGCCCTGCCGTGAACTTGTCGGACAACGTGTTTTCACTTCTGCCGAAGCTCAGGCTCGCGGCGCGGCTGATTCTGGGCGACGTCGGTGCTTCCGATCGGCTGGTCGAGCGAACACTGGAGCGCGCCATCGGCGAGATCGACAGGCGGCGGCCCGGTGTATCGACCGAAGACTGGCTGAACGGCATCATGCGAAACATTGCCGGATCGGGCGGAACCAGCCTGCTGCACTGAGATTGGTTTTCTAATCCGAAAAGTAGGCGAAAACAGCCATCTATAGTTAAGTCCTCTATCAGAACGCGAGGCGCGCCTAAGAGCTACCCGACAGCGCCGAGTAGCAGCTTCCTCAGCCGTTCTTGCGGTCGATGAATTTGTTGAACCGGCTGTTTTTTCCGGAGCCGGTTTCGTCCTGGTAAAGGAAAGTCAGATCGTTCTCGTCGAAAATCCGGAAGAACTCATCCCATTCGATGGGTTCGAGCTTCTCCTCGGGCTCGCCAAAATCGATCCGCAAGATGCCGCCCTCGCCCCTGGTTCGTACAACCGCCGGTCGGCCACCGCGATCTTCGGCCCATTGGCGGATCTCGTCATGATTGGTGGTTGTCTTCGATTCAGACATTGGAACCTCCTTTGATCCAGACCTTGCAGGCGTGTGGCTTCCTGGCTTGCGCCCACGGGCCGCCCACGGACCGGATGACCGCCCCTAACACCAAAGAAGCTGCAATGTTCCAGCGCATCGCCCAAGGCTCGTTCGCCATGCGTTCACCTCAGGTTGCAGCCTCGCCAAACCATCTTTGTTGAAGCAGAGGGAACAAACCTTTTGCCAAACAGTTCGGGGCGCCAAGGCCAACTGCGTAAGGAGTTGTCGTGAAACGCATACTGGTTACAGGAGGGTGCGGTTTCATCGGCCGCCACGTCGTCCAGGAACTCGTCGAACATGGTTATGCCGTCTGCATTCTCGATGCGCTGCTGGAACAGGTGCACGGCAGCGAGGCGATCAGCCTGCCGGCAGGAGCCGACCTGATCACAGGCGACGTTCGCGATCGCGCCGCCGTCGCCGAGGCGCTGCAGGGCGTCGACGCCACCGTTCATCTCGCCGCCGAGGTCGGCGTCGGCCAGTCCATGTACGAGATCGCCCGCTATGTCGGCGCCAACGACCTCGGCACCGCCACCCTGCTCGAGGCACTGATCAAGCATCCGGTCGAGAGGATCGTCGTCGCCTCGTCGATGAGCGTCTACGGCGAGGGTCTCTATGCCACGCCAGGCGGTCGGCGCGTCGACAATGCACGGCGGCAGGCCAGCGACGTCAAGAGCGGCCAATGGAATCCGCTGTCGGCGGCGGATGAAAGCCTGTCGCCGCTGCCGACAGACGAGGAAAAGCCGGTCGACCTCGCCTCGATCTATGCGCTGACGAAATATGCCCAGGAGCGCGCCGTGCTGATCTTCGGCGATGCCTATGGCGTCGATGCGGTGGCGCTGCGCCTGTTCAACGTGTTCGGCGCCGGACAGGCGCTGTCAAATCCTTACACCGGCGTTCTGGCGAATTTCGCTTCACGCCTCGCCAACGGCCAGCGGCCGATGATTTTCGAAGATGGCGAGCAGAAACGCGATTTCGTGCATGTGCGCGACGTCGCCCGCGCGTTCCGCCTGGCGCTGGAACAACGCCAGGCGCGCGGCCACGTCATCAACATCGGCAGCGGACGGGCCTATGCGATCAGCGAGGTCGCCCGGCTGCTCGCCGACGCCATGGGTGTGCCGGACCATCGGCCTGAAATTCTCGGCAAGGCGCGCGCCGGCGATATCCGCAATTGCTTCGCCGACATCTCGAAGGCGCGCGAACTGCTCGGTTTCGAGCCGCAGCACCGGCTGGAGGATTCACTCGACGAGTTCGTCGCATGGGTGCGCAACACGGTCGCCATCGACCGCGGCGCCGACATGAAACGGGAACTCGAAGAGCGGGGACTGGTATCATGAGGCCGGACGGTTTTCGTGAAGCGCCGGTTGCCATCGTCGGCGGGAGCGGCTTCATCGGCTCGAACCTCGCCGACAGCCTGTTGTCGGATGGGGTGCCGGTGCTGGTCATCGACAATCTCAGCCGCCCGGGCGTCGACCAGAACCTGGCTTGGCTGACGCAGAAGCACGGCAATCAACTTGCCGTGGAAACCGCTGATGTCCGGGACGAAGACGTGCTGGCGCCGCTTTTGGCGCATGCCAGGGCGATATTCCATCTCGCCGCGCAAACCGCCGTCACCACGAGCCTGGCCCAGCCAAGCGAAGATTTCGACATCAATCTGCGCGGGACCTTCAACGTTTTGGAAGCGGCTCGCCGCAGCGGCAGACGCATTCCCGTGATCTTCGCCAGCACCAACAAGGTCTATGGCGGCCTGCCCGATGTCACAGTGCGCGAAGAGGACGATCGGTGCGTGCCCTGCGATGCCGGCATCCGCGCCAACGGCATAGACGAGGCCTGCGGCCTGGATTTCTGCACCCCCTATGGCTGCTCCAAAGGCGCGGCCGACCAATATGTGCTCGATTATGCCAAGTCGTACGATCTGCCGACCGCGGTCCTGCGCATGAGCTGCATTTACGGGCCGCGCCAGTTCGGCACGGAGGACCAAGGCTGGGTCGCCCATTTTCTGCTCAGCGCGCTTTCCGGCCGGCCGATCACGATCTACGGCAACGGCAAGCAGGTGCGCGATATCCTTCATGTCAGCGACGCCGTTGCGGCCTATCGCGGGGTACTTGCCCGGATCGACGACATCAAGGGCCAGGCATTCAATCTCGGTGGCGGACCGGACAACGCCGTCAGCCTGCGCATGCTGATCGAAGAGATCGGCGAGCTGACCGGGCGGAGCCTCGCGATCCGCTACGACCGGGAACGCACCGGCGACCAACCTTTCTTTGTCGCCGATACCCGCAAGTTAGAAGCGACGCTCGACTGGAAAGCGCATGTCTCCTGGCGCGACGGCGTCCGCGATCTCGCCGACTGGCTCCGGCGTCATCGCCTCGAACCTGAACCAGCGAGGTACGTGGCATGAAAGTCGCCCTGGTCAATCCGTTCTGGACCTACGAGGACAGCATCTATTTCGGCTGCCGCCAGCCACATCTGCCGCTGGAATTGGGCTACTCGAAAGCCTCGCTGGAGGCCGACGGCCATCAGGTGCTGATGCTGGACGGGCAAATCCAGAAGCTCGACAACGCGGCACTTGCCGATGGCGTCGCCGCTTTCGCACCGGCCATGACCGTCGTCAGCACGGCGCCGACCTATTTGTTTTGGCGCTGCGCGCCGCCCGAGCTGCGTGTACCAGCCGACTTCCTCAACCGCCTCGCCCGGCGGGGCGGCCGCACAGTGGCTGTCGGGCCGCACGGCTCGGCGACGCCGGCGCCGACGCTGCGCAAGCTGGGCGTCGATGTCGTCGTGCGCGGCGAATGCGAAGAGGTCGTCGCAGAACTCGCCCGCCGTCACGATTGGAGCGCCGTGCCCCACACCGCTCATCTCGACCAGGGAGAACTTGTCGGCAATGGCGGCGTTCACGCCAGTTCGTTTGTCGATCATCCGCCGCTCAGCTGGCCGTCCGATTGGATAGCCGCGCATTCGCACCATCACCACCGATTCGATGATAATCAGCTGGGTTTCGGCGCGGAGGTCGAGGCATCTCGCGGCTGCCCCTACAATTGCAGCTTCTGCGCCAAGATGGATTTCCGCGACGCCTACCGCCGCAGGAGCCACGATGCGATCATCGCTGAAATCGATCTGCTGATCGGGCAAGGCGTCGGCTACATCTATTTTATCGACGAGATATTCCTGCCGCAGAAGGCGCTGCTGGAGGCACTGGTCGATCGCGACGTCAAGTTCGGCGTGCAGACCCGCATCGATCTTTGGAAGCCGGAGCTCCTGGAATTGCTTGGTGCGGCCGGCTGCGTTTCGATCGAAGCCGGCCTTGAAAGCCTGACGGTGGAAGGCCGGGCCATGCTGGCAAAGCGTTGCCGGCTGGACACCGAGGAACTGGCCGCTTTGCTGGTCGATGCACGACGTCACGTTCCGTTCGTCCAAGCCAATCTGATCGGCGTCGTCGAGGACGATCCGGCTCTGGTCGACCACTGGCGCAAGCACCTCATTGACCGCGGCGTTTGGGCTAACGAGCCGGTGCCGCTCTATCCCTATCCCAGTTCGCCCAGCTATCGCGAGCTTTGGGGCGAGCCCGACGATCTCGCCTGGGAGCGCGCCCACGAACATTATCTAGCCTCGTTCCGGACCTTCAGCGACATCCAGGAGAAGCGCCCGCGAGCGCTGGCCGATTTGGAGGCGACATGTTGCAGTCACTGATCCGCCGCCCGCGGCGAATCCTGATGACCGTCGATGCCGTCGGCGGCGTCTGGCGCTACGCGCTCGATCTGGCGCGGGAGTTGGCTCATGGCGGCGACAGCATCGTGCTCGCCGGGCTAGGTCCGGAACCGTCCGAAGAGCAGGCGAAGGAGGCACAGGCTTTCGCTGATTTGGCGTGGCTCAAGACACCGCCGGACTGGATGACCCGCAATGAGAACGATCTGGAAATGTTGCCGCAGGAACTGCGCGCGCTCGTTGGCGATCACGCGATCGACCTCGTCCATCTCAATGCGCCGACACAGGCCGTTGGACTTGATCTGCCCTGCCCGGTCGTGACGGTCTCGCACTCATGCGTCGTGACCTGGCTCCACGCCGTCAGGGGACAGGCTGTGGACGGCGAATGGGCCTGGCAGAAGGACCGTAACAGACGCGGTTTCGATGGGGCCAATGCGGTAATCGCGCCCAGCCGCAGCCATGCCGACATGCTCGAGGCCTGCTACGGGCCGATCGCCCGCCTGAGCGTTGTCAGCAACGGCACACGGCCGGGTCCAAAGGCAGAGCGACGCGAACCGGTGGTTCTCGCCGCCGCGCGCTGGTGGGACGAAGGAAAGAACGCAGCTACGCTGGACCAGGCAGCAGCGCTGACGAAATGGCCAGTCTTCGCTGCCGGGCCGATCGAGGGCGGCGATGGCCAACGCGTCAATTTCAGCAATGTCGTTGCTCTGGGCTCGGTCTGCCACGACGAGGTGCGTCGCTTGATGGCGCGGGCCGGCATCTTCGTATCGCCCTCCATTTATGAACCATTTGGCCTTGCCGCACTGGAGGCAGCCACATCAGCAACACCCCTGGTGCTTGCCGACATCCCGACCTATCGCGAATTGTGGAATGGCGCGGCCATGTTCTACGACGTCCGTGATCCAGGCGATCTCGCCAGGTGTATCGATTGTCTCTCTGACGACGCCCAACACAGGCACCGGCTCGGCGAAGCCGCCGCACGCCGAGCCCGCAGGTTTTCACCAGCAAGGCAAGCGGCGGCCATGCACGACATCTACGATCGGGCCGCCCTGGCCGTTGCGGAACGCTGACAATGCGGTTCCTGTTCTATACTCATTCGGCCGTTTCCGACTGGAACCACGGCAACGCACATTTCCTGCGCGGCATCATGCGGGAGCTTGTTGCACGCGGGCACCAGGCGATCGCGCTGGAGCCAGCAGACGGCTGGAGCCGTTCGAACCTGCTGGCAGAGAAAGGGCCCTACGCGGTCGAGCGCTTCAGAAAAGATTTTCCGGAGCTGATGTCGGTGACCTACGACGCGTCCTTCGACCATGAAGGCTGGATTGCCGACGCCGATGTGGTGATCGTCCACGAATGGACCGACCCGGACCTTGTCGCGCGCATCGGCAGGGCCAGGGCGAATGGAGGCGGTTTCACGCTTCTGTTCCATGACACCCACCATCGCGCCGTCTCGGCGACGCAGGCGATCTCGGCTCTGCGGCTGGAGCAATATGACGGCGTGCTGGCTTTCGGCGAGGCGTTGCGGCAAAGCTATTTGCGCGCCGGCTGGGGCAAACGTGCTTTCACCTGGCACGAGGCGGCGGATGAGCGCCTGTTCAGGCCGCACCCGGGGATCGACCCGACAGCCGACCTGATCTGGATCGGCAACTGGGGCGATGACGAGCGCAGTGCCGAAATCAAGGAATTCCTGATCGATCCAGTCGAAGAACTTGGCCTGCGTGGCACTGTTCATGGCGTGCGCTATCCACGCGAAGCGCTCGCCGATCTTGCCGCCGCCGGCCTGAGTTACGAAGGCTGGATTGCCAATGCCGACGTGCCCAAGGCATTCGCGGCCCACCGCGTTACCGTTCACATCCCGCGGCGCCCATATCGGGAGACCCTGCCCGGCATCCCGACGATCCGCATGTTCGAGGCGCTCGCCTGTGGCATCCCGCTCGTTTCGGCGACTTGGGCCGATGTCGAACAACTCTTCAGGCCAGGCATCGACTTTCTTTTCGCGCGCGACGGTTCCGAGATGTGCCGCCATCTTCGCGACGTGCTGGACGATGCTGACCTGGCCGCCTCCCTGGTGAGATCCGGCCTCGAAACCATCGGGAGGCGACACACTTGCCGGCACCGGGCGGACGAGCTGTTCGACGTGCTCGCCGAATGCGGCAACCGCCAAGCCATCGATCGCATCGCCAAAGAGGAGACAGTCGCATGAAGATTGCATTTTATGGATCGAGCCTGCTGTCGTCCTATTGGAACGGCGCGGCGACTTATTACCGTGGATTGCTGAAGGCTCTTTCTCAACTTGGCTACGAGATCACGTTCTATGAACCGGACGTCTACGACCGGCAGAAGAACCGCGATATCGAGGCACCGGATTGGTGCAACGTCGTCATCTACGAGGCGACCCCGCATGCGCTGATGCAGGTGGCAGCAAGCGCAGGCGAAGCTGATATCGTCGTCAAGGCCAGCGGAGTCGGCTTCGAAGACGAGGCGCTGCTGCGCACCGTACTCGACCACGCCCGGACGGATGCGCTGACAGTGTTCTGGGATGTCGACGCACCGGCCACTCTGGGCCAATTGCGCGACGAGCCGGATCACCCCCTGCACCGCGCGTTGCGGGAGATCGACCTGGTCCTCACCTATGGCGGCGGCGATCCGGTCGTCTGGGCCTATCGTGCGCTGGGGGCTGCCGAATGCGTGCCGATCTATAACGCGCTCGATCCCGAAACGCACCATCCGGTCGCGAAGGACAAGCGTTTCGCCTGCGACCTCGCCTTTCTCGGCAACCGACTGCCGGACCGTGAAGCACGCGTCGAAGCCTTCTTCCTCGATCCGGCCAACCGTTCGGGCGATCAGCGTTTCCTGCTCGGCGGATCTGGTTGGGGTGACAAGCAGCTGCCGGCAAATGTCGCATGGCTCGGCCACGTCGGGACGCGGGACCACAATGCGTTCAACGTCACCCCCAAGGCGGTGCTGAACATCAGCCGCGACAGCATGGCCGCCAACGGCTTTTCGCCTGCCACGCGCGTCTTCGAGGCTGCCGGTGCCGGCGCATGCCTCATCACCGATGCCTGGCTCGGCGTCGAATTGTTCCTGGCCCCCGGGGAAGAGATCCTGGTGGCGCGCGATGGTAATGATGTCACTGAGATCTTGCGCACCCTCACCCCCCAGCGGGCAAGGGCGATCGGCGCATCTGCGCTTCGGCGTGTTCTCGCCGAGCATACCTATGCGTTAAGGGCCGCTGTCGCCGACGCTGTCTTCAGGCGTCATTTCGAGCGCCCCACCGTGGAGGCAGCGGAATGACCCAGCGGCTCGACATCGTCTTTCTTGGCCTGTCGTTGTCCTCTTCATGGGGAAACGGCCATGCCACGACCTTTAGGGGGTTGCTGAAGGGCCTGCACGAGCTCGGCCATCGCGTCACCTTCCTGGAGCGCGACGTGCCGTGGTATGCGAACCATCGCGATCTGCGCGACCCGGATTTCTGCACGTTGCGCTACTACGAAACGACGAACGATCTTCGTCGGACCTATGCCGGCTGTCTGCAACAGGCCGATGTCGTAGTGGTCGGGTCGTTCGTTCCGGAGGGGCGAGCCGTCATCGACATCGTCGCGTCCCTGTGCACGGGCCAGTTCTGCTTCTACGACATCGACACGCCGGTCACGCTGGCCAAGTTCGCCGCGGATGATTGCGACTACCTATGCCGGCGGCAGATCCCGTATTTCGACGTCTATTTCTCGTTCACCGGCGGGCCAACACTCGCCCGATTGGCGGCGGACTTCGGTGCACGGTGCGCCGAGCCGCTCTACTGCTCCGTCGACCCGGAGCGGCATCGCAGAACGACCGATCCGATCTGCTGGGACCTTGGCTATCTCGGCACTTACAGCTCGGACCGGCAGGCGACGCTGGATGCTCTCCTGCTCGAACCGGCAAGACGCATGCCGGACCGTCGCTTCGTCGTGGCCGGCTCGCAATTCCCGTCCGAGACCGTCTGGCCAAGCAACGTCGATCGCATCGAGCACCTGCCGCCGGCGGACCACGCCTCGTTCTACAGCCGCCAGCGCTATACGTTGAACGTCACGCGCAGCTCCATGATAGCGGCTGGGTGGTCTCCCAGCGTACGCCTCTTCGAGGCGGCTGCCTGTGGCACAGCGATCATCAGCGATCGCTGGACCGGTCTGGACAGCTTCTTTCCGACAGCCACGATCAACACGGCGGGCCAAGCCGAAGACGTGATCGATATCCTGTCCAGCCAATCCGACCGCGTCAGGCTTGCTTTGGCCAAGCGAGCGCGTGCAACGATCCTGGCGGCACATACAAGCGCCGCGAGAGCCCGCGAATTCGTTTCGCTGCTGGCGCGGCCAAGATCGGCACGTCCAGCGCTCGATCTGAACATCGAAAGTGCAGCATGACTGGCAGACAGGAGAAAATAGAGATGCGGCAATCAAGAAGGACACAACGGACCAGAACGGCGCTTGTCGCCGGCGGCGCGGGTTTCCTCGGTTCGCATCTTTGCGAGACACTGCTTCAGGCCGGGTGCCGTGTGATCTGTGTCGACAATTTTCTTACCGGTCGGATGGAAAACATCGTCTCGATGCTGGACAGTCCTCGTTTCCGGCTGATCGAGCAGGATATTTGCCGACCATTGGACCTTGCTGAGCCGGTCGACCGCATTTTCAACCTGGCGTGCGCCGCATCGCCGCCGCGCTACCAGGCTGACCCGATTCACACCACGCGGACCTGCGTGATCGGAACCCTCAATCTGCTTGAGCTTGCCGCCCGAAACAATGCGCGCCTCCTGCAGGCATCGACAAGCGAAGTGTATGGCGATCCGGAACAGCACCCGCAAACGGAAGACTATGTAGGTCACGTGAACTGCACTGGTCCTCGTGCCTGCTATGACGAGGGCAAGCGAACCGCCGAAACCTTGTGCTTCGACTATTTGAGAACCGAAACGGCCGACATCCGGGTCGCGCGCATCTTCAACACCTATGGTCCGCGGATGGATCCTGCCGACGGCCGGATCGTCTCGAACCTGGTGATGCAGGCGCTCGAGAAGAAACCGCTGACGATTTTCGGCGACGGGCTGCAGACCAGGTCGTTCTGCTACGTCTCCGATCTGGTCGAGGGTCTGGTCCGCCTCATGGATGTTGATCCCAATCCGAGTCAACCGGTCAATTTGGGCAATCCCGGGGAATTCACCGTTCTTCAACTGGCCGGATTGGTGAGGGATATGACCCACAGCAACTCGGCCTTCAAATTCCTGCCACTGCCGCAAGACGATCCTCGCCGGAGGCAACCGGACATTTCCCGTGCAAAAGCCCTTCTCGACTGGTCGCCAAAGGTGCCACTCAAGCAAGGCCTGATGCAGACGATCAGCTATTTCATGGAGCTCGAGGCCAGCCGTAACGAGGATCGAATCTCCCCAATTGCGACAAGCGTGAGGTCCGTTTCAAGCCGACTGCAAAACCTGCCGGCCTGAAGTCGGGGAGAGCTATGCCCTCGGGCATGGTGAGACTCCCGACAGGCGTCTTCACTTTTTCTCATTGTGGGAACATCCGGTCTAGCTCACCGTTGGGCGAATATCGGCAGGGAGAACGGACCCGTGCATCGAAAACGATCCGCCAGGGACATCGAGCAAATGGCAGAACGGGAAGCGGCTGCCTTTCTGAGACGTGCCTCGATCACCTATCTCGAATGCTGTGTGAGCCTGATGATGACGCATCTTGAGCGCGAGGAAGTGGCCTCCATCCTGGAAAAAGAAGCGGATATGCTGCGAACGCTCGATTGAGGCTCGCGTCGCTCAGGCTTCGATCGGCCCAGGCAACGCAAAATACAGGGCGCAGCTTTGATCCGAAGAGGTTGGTGATTTTTCCAGGTCGCAAGGAACATTCCTGGCAGCTGACAGTTCGGCGCGAGGAACTTACCTTCAACAGCGATGGCGGCAGTTTCGTGGGATCAAAAAAAGTACGGATTGGAATAGCCGGCGTCGGCAATTGCGCATCCTCCCTTGTCCAGGGCCTCTCATATTATCGGGACGCCAGAGGCAATGAGCCGATACCGGGCCTGATGCATGCTGATCTTGGCGGCTATCATGTCGCCGATATCGAGGTGGTTTGTGCTTTCGACGTCGCCAAGGGCAAAGTTGGGCGTGATGTGGCCGAAGCCATATACAATGCGCCCAACAATACCTTCCGCTTTGCCGATGTTTCGGCAACCGGCGTTCGCGTCGAGCGCGGACCGACGCTTGACGGCATCGGCAAATATCTGCGCGATGCGATCGAGGAGGCAGAAGAGCCGGTCGCGAATGTCAGCGCGCTGCTTCGGGAAAGCGGCGCCGACGTACTGGTCTCATATCTGCCGGTCGGCTCCGAAGAAGCCACGCGTTTTTATGCAGAGTGCGCGCTCGAGGCCGGCTGCGCCTTCGTCAACTGCATACCGGTCTTTATCGCATCGCGGCCGGAATGGCGCCGGCGCTTTGAACAGCGCGGTCTGCCGCTGGTCGGCGACGATATCAAAAGCCAGGTCGGCGCGACGATCGTCCACCGCTTGCTTGCCAATCTGTTCCGCGAGCGCGGCGTCCGCATCGACCGCACCTACCAGCTGAATTTCGGCGGCAACACCGATTTCCTCAACATGCTGGAACGCGAGCGGCTGGAATCGAAGAAAATCTCCAAGACACAATCCGTAGCCAGCCAGTTCGACGTCCCCCTGGAGGCCGGCAACATCCATGTCGGCCCCAGCGACCATGTGCCCTGGCTCACCGATCGAAAATGGGCCTACATCCGCGTTGAAGGCACGACGTTCGGCGGCGTGCCGCTGAATGCAGAACTCAAACTGGAAGTATGGGATTCGCCCAACTCGGCCGGAGTCGTTATCGACGCTGTCCGCTGCGCCAAACTGGCGCTTGACCGCGGCATCGCGGGGGCGCTGACCGGCCCTTGCAGCTATTTCATGAAGTCGCCGCCCGAGCAGTTCACCGATGCCGAGGCACGCCTGCGCACGCTGTCTTTCATCGCCGGGAGGGACGAGCCGATGCTTGATGCCGCGGAATGACGACGACGTTCTTCTTGATCCGCCATGCGGCGCACGACAATGTCGGCGACTATCTTGCCGGACGCATGGCTGGAGTTTGCCTCGGCGAAACCGGCAGGGCACAAGCATCGCGCCTTGCCAGCCACGTGGCGGCGCGGCCGCTGGCGGCCATCTGTTGCAGCCCGCGCGAACGAACACTGGAAACCGCAAAACCGATCGCAATCGCCTGCAATCGCGAGAAGATTACAATCCGCGAGGAACTCGATGAGATCGACTTCGGCGCGTGGTCGGGCAAGACCTTCGAAGAGTTGAGCCAGGACGCCGACTGGCTGACGTGGAACAGTCAACGCCAGCAGGCGAGGACGCCCGGCGGCGAGACAATGCTGGACGTCCAGCAACGTGTCGTCTCGCTGATGCAGCAGCTTCGCAAACTCTACCAGAACCAGTCCGTGGCACTGGTCAGCCATGCCGACGTGATCAAAGCCGCCGTCTGCAAGGTGCTCGGCTTGCCGCTGGGAGACTGTTTTCGCTTCGATATCGACCCCGCTTCGATCACCACGGTCGTGTCCGGTGACTGGGGCTCCAAGCTGATCCGACTGAACGAAGCCGCCTGACGAGGACTGCCGGATGCGTATGGTCATTTTCGGTCTCACCGTCACCTCCTCGTGGGGAAACGGACACGCGACGCTGTGGCGCGGGCTGATCCGTGCGCTCGGTCGCCTGGGCTGGTCGGTCAGCTTTTTCGAACGCAATACCCCGTACTATGCCGGCGCACGCGATCTTGACCATCTCGATGGCGGCAATGTCGTTCTCTATCCGGACTGGGAGGACATTCGCCATGTCGCGGAACAGGCTATCGGGGAATCCGACGTCGTCATCGTCACGTCCTATTGCCCCGACGCCGTGGAGGCATCGCGCCTGGCGCAGCAGGCCTGTCGCGGGCTGAAGGTTTTCTACGATCTCGACACCCCCGTCACGCTCGCCCGGATAGAACAAGGTCTACGACCGGCCTATTACGGGCCCGATGGCCTTCACGATTTCGACCTCGCCCTCAGTTATACGGGGGGAACCGCAATCGATGCGCTGAAAACGCTGCTGGGCGCCCGCCGAGTCTTGCCTCTCTACGGCCATGTCGATCCCGACCGACACCGGCCGGCCCAGCCCCGGGCTGAATTCGCCGGGGATTTGTCCTATCTCGGAACGTATGCGGCCGATCGCCAGGCCGGCGTCGAAAAGCTGCTGGTCCGCACGGCAGCGCGCCTGCCGGACCGCCGTTTCGTCATCGGCGGCGCCCAATATCCGCATGAATTTCCGTGGGGCGAAAACATCTTCTTTGTCAGGCACCTTCCGCCTGCGGATCATCCGGCCTTCTTCTGCTCATCGCGCCTGACGCTGAACGTGACGCGCGAGGCGATGGCCAAGAGGGGCTGGTGTCCTTCGGGCAGGCTGTTCGAGGCGGCAGCCTGCGGCGCGGCGATCGTGAGCGACACCTGGCCCGGGCTGAGCAGTTTTTTCCAGCCCGGCAGCGAGATCATCCTGGCGGACAGCACCGACGACGTGGTCGCGGCAGTCGGCTTGCCTGACAGCGAAGTCGACGCCATCCGGCGCCGGGCGCGCGAGCGGGTGTTGGACGAACACACCTCTGCGCAGCGCGCCAGGGAACTGGACCGCCTCCTGTCCGATTCATTGCCGGGCTTGGGACAGGGCTTGGCGGCGGGCGAGCCGTTGAAGGAAGCAATCTGATGTTGGGCATCGTGCCCGCCGCCGGCCGCGGCAGCCGCATTCAACCGCTCGGCTTCTCAAAGGAGCTCCTGCCGGTCGGCAGCCGCATCGACGGCCAGACCGAGCGTCCTTGCGCGGTGAGCGAGTATCTGGTGCGTCGCATGGTGCGCAACGGTGTCGACAAGATCTGCTTCGTCATCGGATCGGGAAAATCAGACATTCTCGAATACTACGCCGCCGGCTACGGCGACGCCGCCGCATTGTTTGTCGTGCAGCCCAACCCCGTCGGTCTTTGCGACGCGATCTTCCGCGCCGCGCCGCTGGTCGCGCCGGACGAGACGGTTCTGGTCGGCCTGCCCGACACGATCTGGTTTCCGGAAGATGGCTTTTGCCGCCTGCCGGACGACCGGCTGTCGTTTTTGCTCTTCCCGGTGGATCACCCGGAACTCTTCGATGCCGTCGTTCTCGACGGGGATGACCGGGTGAAGGAGATCCAGGTCAAGCAACAAGGCGCTGCATCGAACTGGATCTGGGGGGCCTTCAAGATGCCGGGCCGCATACTTCACCAGCTTGCCGCGCTTTGGCGCGAGCGGGATCAAAGCGACGAATATGTCGGCACCCTTATCAACGCCTATCTGGCGGCCGGCGGTGAGGCTTGCGGCGTCAAGGCAGGCACCGCCTATGTCGACGTCGGCACGTTCAACGGCTACCGCACCGCACTTCGGCTGCTCGAGAACAACGACACTCCGTTGGAGGACACGAAAAACCTCATGTTCGTGCTGCCGGGGCAAGCGCAGATACCAAGCCATCCAGGCGAAGGAGGCTAGCCATGCTGCATTCGAACGCCGAAATCCGCCGCCGCATCGATGCCCTTGGCCCGTGGTTCCACAACATGGAACTGGCGGGCGTCGAAACCGCCCCCGACCATTTCCTCGGCAATTATCCGCTGATCAAATGGCGCAAGTTCGCCGACGCCATTCCTGCCGATCTGTCCGGCAAGGCCGTGCTCGACATAGGCTGCAACGCCGGCTTCTACTCGATCGAAATGAAGCGACGCGGCGCCGGCCGCGTCCTCGGCATCGACTTCGATGAAGCCTATCTGGCGCAGGCGCGCTTCGCCGCCGAAATCGCTGACTGCGACATCGAATTCCAGCAGCTTTCGGTCTACGACGTTGGCGCCCTGCGGGAGAAATTCGACATCGTCCTGTTCATGGGCGTGCTTTATCACCTGCGCCACCCGCTGCTCGCTCTCGATCTGATCCGGGAGCACGTTGCGGGCGACCTGATGATCTTCCAGTCCATGCAGCGCGGCAGCATCGAACTGCCTGCACTCGATGAGAATTATCCTTTCTGGACCCACGATCTGTTCGACCGGCCGGAGTTTCCGAAGCTGCATTTCATCGAGCATCGCTATGCCGACGACCCGACCAACTGGTGGATTCCCAATCGCGCCTGCACAGAGGCGATGCTGCGCAGCGCCGGCTTCGAGATCGTGCTGCACCCGGAGCAAGAGGTTTATTTCTGCGGCGCCGCCGGTGAGCCGGCCTGCGGCGGCGCCGTCTACCCGTCGAAAGGACCACTTCATGATTGAAGCTGCGATGATCTGGAACGAGCCGAACAACAAATCCCATTGGGATCCCGAACTCGACCCCGACTGGAGTCGCTTCGCCAACATGGCAATACTGGCCGCCGATGCGATCGCATCGGCAAACCCGGCCGTGACCAGGATACTGGGCGGCATTTCGCCGATCGATGCCGATTTCATGGCGCTCATGAAGCAATACGGGGTGCTCGATCATGTCGATGCCGTCGGTGTGCATGGTTTCCCACTCGACTGGAATCTCTGGCAGATTCAGGAATGGCCGCAGAAGATCGGCGAGATTTCGACCGTTACCGATCTTCCCGTATGGGTCAGCGAAGTTGGCGTGTCGAGCTTCGGGGCGGAGGAGGTGCAGCTCTGGGGTTTGCGTCGGAGCGCCGAACTGCTGCTCGGCAATGCCTCGCGCGTGCAATGGTACAGCCTCTACGATCTTCCGCGCGAATGGGGGGCAACGACGCGTCATCGCGAGGCCGAAGGCTCCTCCTACTACCGCCACTTCTACATGGGCCTGCTCCGCGAAGATGGCACGCCCAAACCCGCGCTCGAAGAATTCCTGCGTTACTTACCCGGGATGGGGCTGGTGCAATGGTTCCACTTTGAAGATCCGCGGCTGGACGACGCCGTCGCCTGGATGAAACGGCTGGGCGTCACCAATCTGCGCACCGGGCTTTCCTGGGCCGACAGTTTCAGGCCGAATGCGCTGGATTGGTACGACCGGCAGATGGAAGCACTTGCCGATTTCGACGTGACCATCACCTTCTGCTTCACGCCGGAGCACCGCGGAGTGATGCCGCATCACACCAGTCCGCCGCTGGTGCCGGAGGAATTTGCGGAGTTTTGCGCGACGATGACCCGCCGCTATGCTCCCGCCATGGCTGCCTCGCCGGTCAGAGCGGTGCGGGCTTCGGCAGCATGAGTGTGTCATGCAACACGCAGCTGGCAGATCCGGACCGCTTGCCGAATTCGCGGCCTTGTTGCTGGGTGCTGCTCCGCACCGTTCAGACGGTGCTGAGATCATGATCGTTGTCGCGCATCCGGACGACGAAACCATCGGCATCGGCGGGCATCTTGCCGGCTTGCGCGGATCTCGCATCGTTCATGTCACCGATGGCGCGCCGCGAGACCTTGAAGACGCGCGAGCATACGGCTTCGAGACGTGGCAGGACTATGCCGAGGCCCGCCATCGGGAGTTGGAGGCGGTGCTAGCGGCAGCGGGATTGCCGTCGACGGCCCTGATCAGCCTCGGTTATCCCGACAAGCAGGCCGCCGGAAATCTTGGCTCGCTCGCACGGGAACTGACCGGCCTTTTGGCCGAGCGCGATGTCAGCTTCGTTTGCACGCATCCTTATGAAGGTGGTCACCCCGATCATGACGCGACCGCCTTTGCCGTCCATGCGGCCTGCCATTTGCTGCGCCGCGACGGACGCCAGGCACCGGCCATCGTCGAAATGGCGTTCTATTCGGCCGGGCCTGAGGGTGCGGTCCTTCAGGATTTCAACAGTCATTCCGGCAGCGAGCGCATCGAATTGCACCTTACGGAAGCGGCTTTCGAACGGAAGCAGTGCATGCTGGCCTGCCACCGGACACAGCAACGGACGCTGGCGCCGTTCACGGCGCGCATCGAACGTTTCCGGGTGGCGCCTGCCTATGATTTCCTGGCGCTGCCGAACAGCGGCAGGCTTTATTACGAGGCGCTGCCGCTCGGCTTCGAGCCGGCGGTTTGGCTTCACGCCGCGGCCGCTGCGCATGAGGAGCTTGGGCTCGACCGGCCATGACCCTCACCGTCCTGAACGTCGCCTACCCTCTCGCGCCAGTCGGCCCGGATGCGGTTGGCGGTGCCGAGCAGGTGCTGTCGATGCTCGACCAGGCACTCGTGCGCGCGGGACACGCTTCCATCGTGATCGGTTGCCAGGGCTCGAAAGCGGCGGGCGTGCTCATCGAGACGCCTGCTGAACCAGGTGTGCTCGACGATGCGGCGAAGAAACGCGCACAGCGCTCTCACCGCACCGCGATAGAAGTCGCACGCGCCCGTTGGCCGATCGACGTGGTTCATCTGCACGGCATCGATTTTGATGCCTATCTGCCTGATGATGGCCCGACCCTGGTAAGCCTGCACCTGCCGCTCGACTGGTATCCCGCCGATGCCTTGCGCACGGTCCGCGACGATCTATGGCTTCACGCCGTCTCGATGGCCCAACAGAGGACCGCGCCGCCGGGTGCCAGGCTGCTGGCACCCATTCCAAACGGCGTGGATATCGATGCGCTGAGCGGTCGGCAGTTCAAGCGCAACTTCGCGCTGGTGCTCAGCCGCATTTGCCCGGAAAAGGGCATCCACCTGGCACTGGACGCGGCCAAACAGGCTGGCGTGCGGCTGATCATCGGCGGCAAGGTCTACCCTTACGAAACGCACACGCTGTACTTTCGTGACGAAGTCCAGCCGCGCCTCGACCAGCGCCGCCGCTTCCTCGGTCCGCTCGGCTTCGTCGCGAAGCGGCACTTTCTCAACGCCGCCCGCTGCCTGGTCATTCCCAGCCTTGCCGCGGAAACCAGCTCGCTTGTCGCGATGGAGGCTCTCGCCTGCGGCACGCCGGTCGTCGCCTTTCCAAACGGTGCGCTGCCGGATGTGGTCGAACACGGCAAGACGGGCTTTCTGGTCAACGACATCCATGAGATGGCGGAGGCCATCGTCGCAGCCTCCGGCCTGAATGCCGAGACATGCCGGGCCGAGGCGCGGCGGCGCTTTTCGCTCGACCAAATGATTTCGTCTTACATGGACGCCTACCAGGCGCTGGCAGGGCTTGGTGCCGGCCGCAGGCGCCTGGCGGCGGTGCAGTGAGCGGCTTTCATGCTCCGCTCCGAGATCATCGACGATCCGGCCGCCTTTGAGGCGCTGGCGCCGCGCTGGCGGGAGCTGTGGGCGCATAGCCGGACAGCGACGCCGTTCCAAAGCCCCGCCTGGCTGGTGCCGTGGTGGCGCGCATTCGCGCCCGGAGAGCTGGCGACGATCGCCGTCTGGCGAGGCGACGATCTGGTGGGATTGGCACCGCTTTACCTGGAACACGCAACTTGCGGGTCGAGACTGCTTCCGGTTGGGATTTCGTTGAGCGACTACCTGGATGTCCTGTGTTGCCCCGGCATCGAAGCGGCTGTCGCCGCCGTCATCGCCGACCGGGTTCTGGCGATCAATTGGTCGCAATGGATCTTACCGGACCTGCCGGCCGGTGCTGCCGGTCTCACTATCGCGCACCCTGCGCTGGAGGCGGATCAACCGGTCGACCACGCCGCTTGTCCCGTGCTGCCGATCGCTGGCGACGATGCGCTCGCGGTCTGCATTCCGGCGCGGCGAAGACGCCAGTTGCGCCGCGCGCACAATGCCGCACGCCGGCGCGGCTGCGTCTCCATCATACCGGCGCAGGCCGATCTCAAAGCGTTTTTCGATCACCTGATCCGCCTTCACGGCGCGCGTTGGGCCGGGCGCGGCGACGGCGTCCTGGCCGATCCGGCTGCAGAAGAATTCCATCGGCAGGCGCTTCCCATGCTTGCCGCACAGGGTCTTGTCCGATGCTGGCTTGTTGCCATCGACGATGCGGTCGTCGGCGCCTATTACGGATTTCATCATCGCCACCGCGCCTACGCCTACCTTGGCGGTTTTGATCCGGCCTATGCCGAGGAAAGTCCCGGCGCAATCCTGATCGGTCACGCGATTGCCGAAGCGGCTCGTGAAGGGGCGCGGGAGTTCGATTTTCTGCGCGGCCAGGAGAGCTACAAGTATGGCTGGGGGGCCGTCGACCAATGGACAATGCGAAAGGTCTGGACGCGGAGCATGGCTCGATGAGCGCCACCGGACGAAAGCCATCGCCCCAGGCGGCATCGACCGCAAAAATGCTGATCGAGGAGTGCATGGCCGACGGCGCCTGCGTCGACGCCATCATTGCCAGACTGGCGCTGCGCTTCGAGACCGGGGTCGATGCCGCAGAATTGGCCGATGTGGCGCTGGAGATGCGTTCAGCCGACCTGCGAAAACGCGACAGACTGGAGCGGATCGCCGATCTGCTTCGTCACAGGCCTGACATCTTCACCACGCTGCGCCAAACAGGTGCCGCCGTCCGCCACGAACGCGATGAATGGGAAACTGACGCCGCGGTCGTCAGGCGGCTGGCCGCCGGCTTTGATGCCGCGGCGACGATTTCCCAGGCGGCGAGCGTTCAACTGTCTTCGCTGGGAGACGAGGAGAAACTCACCGCCGCCACCGACGAGATCGTCGCATGGTTGCAGCGGCAAGGCTTCACCGGCCCCGACCAGGACATACTGGACATTGGTTGTGGCATCGGCCGCTTCGAAAGCGCGCTCTCGGATGCCGCGCACCGGATCGTCGGCATCGACATATCCCTGGAGATGATTTCGGTCGCTCGTCGGCGATGTGCCGGGCTGCGCAATGTGGATCTGCGGCCGACCTTTGGTCTCGATCTCGCCGATTTTACCAACGCAAGCTTCGATTGCGTGCTGGCTGTCGACAGCTTCCCCTACCTGGTGCTGGCTGGCCTGGCGGAGCGGTATTTCGAGGAAATTGCGCGTGTTCTGAAACCGTCAGGCGCGGCAGCACTTCTGAATTACTCCTATCGCGGATCGACGGCGCTGGATCGTGCCGATGTTCACCGCCTCGCCGAAGCCCATGGCATGCAGGTCGTGGCTGACGGCGCGAAGCCGTTCCGGCTGTGGGACGGCAATGCCTTTCTTCTTGTGGCATCCGAGGGAACATTACGGCGCAATGATTGTTCGGGCGTCAAAGAGACGAGGGCGTCAAAGAGACAGGCGCACCAAACAGACAGGGCACCTGTGAGTGCCGACAATCCGAAGGAGGACTAGAAGGCATCCGGCGGCAAGATAGACATCACCTCTGCCGTCAAGATAAAGGCTCCGGCGGTCGGCGCGATGACCGATTTGGCCAAGGACAAGGTCAAGGAAACGCGGCTTTGCTTTGTCCAGCAGAGCCTGGGAAGCAGCTCACCGAGCAACGCCGGCTCGATGGCAATCGGATCAACTCCGATCAGTATCACGCCGCAGATCGTCTCTCCCAAGACTGACTGCTGCAACCGCAAACGCCAATCATGACCAGTGGCCAGTCGAGGTCACGAGAGTCGAAATGTCGAGCGCACCCGGCAACAGCGCCGGGAGGACCCGAGGGGAAAGCATAGGCTTCCCCGACGAGACCAGCAGCTTCGATACACAATGCTGTGCAAGGGACGGGCTGTGCAAGGGGACGGCGCTGACTGTGAGGACGCGCGAATCCTTGCAAACTCTGATTGCCGTCACCACACTGGTGAAGGGACTGATTCGTTAAGAGAACACTATGTCTCGCTCGAGCGACGATAGCATCAGCCCGAAACTCCGGCTGGCAATAGACCGGAAGATTGCATCTCTGCTGACTGCTATCGAGCAGGAAAAGGTCCCCGACCAGCTGACCGACCTTGCGGTTCAATTGCAGAATGCGCTTGTCGAGAAGCGTCGATGCAAAGCAAAGAAACAGGACTAGCTATCGGCGCCTGTCGACTGCGAAGTTTCCCTGTGCTGCTGACAGGTGATTGCGTCGTTCCACCAATGTCTGCAAGGAACTTTCGCCGAGGTATTCCAGCACGCTGGCACGCGCTCGGTTAAGGCGGCTTTTCACCGTTCCAACCGCGCAACCGCATATTTCGGCAGTTTCTTCATAGCTGACGCCAAGGACCCCGATCAGCATCAGGACCTCGCGCTGATGCTCCGGCAACCTCTGGACCGCGTTGGCGACTTCCTTGCTCTGAACGGACCACTCCTGCGTCGCTTCCGTAATCGGGATTGCGGAGGCGCAGTCAAGCAGGCCCGGCTTTTCCCTGTCGGCGGCCTTGATGCGCGTATAATAGCTATTGCGCATGATGGTGAAGAGCCATGACTTCATACGCGTTCCGGGCTCGAACTTGTCGATGTTGGCGAGCCCTTTGGTCAATGTCTCCTGGACCAGGTCGTCGGCATCGTCGGGAACCCGGCAGAAGGTGCGGGCGAAGGCGCGCAAGGCAGGTATCAGGTCAACGATGGAAACGTCATCCGTTTCCTGGTTGGCCAAGGGGTAGCCCCTGGAGGACAATGGTCCAGCTCCCAGCAAGAAAGAGTTGATGAACGCAGACCTAGCTAAATGCATGAAGGTTTGGATCGTTCCGGACATCGAAATAAGGTTCTGGAAAATCTCGGATTGGGCGGGCGGCCGTCTATGACCGGTCGTTGTTCTTGGCCGCCTCTTCCCGCTGCTTTTTCAGGACTTCGTCAGTCCCGACCAGCTTTTTCGCCCCGCCGGATATCGCTGTGGACACCACCGCCGGCGGGTCGCTCGCGGGAAAAGAATCCTCAAGCCCGGCCTGCAACTGGTCTTCCAGGGTCTTCGGCTCTTCCGACCGACCAGGCGTCCTTCGGGCTTCTGCTCCCTCCAGCGGCTGTTTCATGTCAGGCGAACTACTGACCTCGCGAACGCAGGCGTAAAGCTGTTCGATGGCAAATTCCTTCATTGTCTCGAAATCGGCCCTCTCATCGCGCATTGCCTCGATCTTATCGACCATGGTCTTCTCGAACCGGTCAAGGCTATCGCGTCCGCAAGCCTGGCAAAGACGCAACAATGCTTCGTGGAGCACTTTCGGACCAAAATAAGCAGACGCCTCAAGCTTGAGCCGCTGCAGATGCTCTGGAGTCACCGCCTGAAGTTTTGACATATGCAGCCCCTTTCGCCTGCCGAGCATATAAACGGCTTTGGTCGGCAGATGTTCCAATTACCCGCGACCAGGCTCGCTAAACGGGTCGCTCGGCCACTCAACGCCATGCCGAACGCCAACGATAGCGGGCTCTCTCACCTGACATCTGCGCAATGTCTTTGAACCCATTGGTCTTCTTGAAGATCCCGGTTCAAGCTAATTCAAGCCTGGCAATGGCCAGTCGGCCACGCCGGTTCAAGAATCCCGGACGGCAAGGCACTACCTGCATCTGCGAGCGGAGCCTGGCGATCTTCGCCTGGGCTCCGCAAGCCTGTCACCACCAGGAATCAGGCGGCGGCTTGGAGGGCACGTTGGTTGACACCACCCTCGCCTAACCCGGTCAGCGCTTCGTCTGTCGCGACCTCTTCCTTGAGCGTTGCCTTGAGAAGGGCGGCGACATCGGCCTTTCCCATCTGTTCCGCCCAGGCGACAAGAGTGCCGTACCGGGCGATCTCGTAATGTTCGACGGCTTGCGCCGCTGCGACCAGTCCGGCATCGAGCGCAGGAGCACCGTCATAGTCTTCGAGGATCTCGGAGCCTTCTTCAATGATGCCGTCGATCGCCGGGCAGGTCTTGCCGCGTGCCGCCTTGCCAAATTTCTCGAACACCTCCTCGAGCCGGTCGACGTGAACTTCCGTCTCCATGCGGTGTTTTTCGAAGGCAGCAGTCACTTTTTCCGACTCCGCGCTTTTGGCCATTTTCGGCAGCGCCCTCAGTATTTTCTTTTCGGCGTAGTAAAGATCTTTCAGCCCGTCGAGGAACAGGTCCTCAAGGCCCTTGGTTGTCGCTTTCGCAGCTTTTTTCGCAGTTGCCATGGTCGTCTCCCGCTGAGGTTTGGAGCTAGCCTCCCTAACTGGGAAGGCGACCGATAACCCCGCCGGCCGGCAACAAGTTCCCTGATGATTCGAGCCGCTGGAAATTTTTCGCCTCAGACCGCGCAGGTGCTGCAAGGCTTACGATGGCGAGACGGCGGTGCGAGCAAATGGCTTCGCCAGCAATCGGCTCAATCGATCCGCTTGATACGGCCCTTGTCGAGACGGAACACTCCATCCTGGCCGCCCTGCCTCTCAAAATCGGTAAGCAGATCGTCCCAGGTCCCGAGGAATTCGCCACAGTCGTCGCAAAAGACCCGGTCGTCAGGACCGGCGTCGGCCGGAATCCTCAGCCTTATCGTCAAGCAATAAGGGCATTCCAACTGGTGGTTTAGATACTGTGTGGTCATCGACGACAGCAAGAATGCACTGGAAACGTCGCCCCTGCAACCTGTTCGCGCCGGGGCAGGACGCTTGCATTGATTATATGCCGTCTTTGGTCGGAGGCCAGCCAGACTGGGCAGTCGGCGGAATGTTGTCGGAAGTCACCTCACCCCGCTTGAGTTTTCGAATGGCCTCATTGGCTTCGAGTTCATCGAGGCCAGAAAGCGGCATGCCGTCAACCACGACGGCTTCCTCGCTCTCGTCGTCATAGACTTCCCACAGGCCGTCCGAATTCTGTCGTTTGTTGTAGATGGTTGGCATGGCCGCTCCCCTCGATACCGCTATTGAACGCGTGCTACCCACTCCAGAGCCTGGGTCTTTTCGTCCGCCGGGAACACCCGCGCCTCGATCTGCGGGAACAGTGCGCCCGTCATTTCGGTAGCTGCCTTGATCCACTGTTTTTCGGACACCACTGCGGCACGCTGGAAGCGGTGAAGTTCGCCAAGTTTGCTCAAGCCGTACTGCAGATCGCGGCGCAACGCGTTGCCCGTCATGTCCTCCAGATCGGTAAGGTCGGCCAGAATGCCGATCCCTTCATGTTCGCTCAGTTTCTCTTCGATGGTCGGGATGATCTTGTCGTAGTCCTCCGCGGTCACGGTACCGGCAACGCGAAATGCGGCGACATTCTCAGGAGCAGAAATAACCTCGATCACTTTTTCCTCCTTCGGATTGGTTTTCGGGATCATGCCGAACAACTCAAGCCGCCGACGGATGTTCCCTGGTCCTAAGCGTTCTTAGACACTAACCCACCGCTTTCCTTGGCGGCTCCCGGGACGCATTCGTGACGACGGTATAGCGCGTGATCGGACCCTCATCGGGGTCTTCTCCCTGAAAGTGAACGTCAGCGTTGTCAGGCAACCGGCTGGTATTGCCGAACGTCTTGACCGCGGACGCACGCACCAGTTGGATGTCCGGGTCCTGCTTCATGATCTTTATTGCCGCAAGCTCGGCCGTGCTGCTGCCGCCAATGCGCCAGCTGGCCTCGAGCACACCGGATCGCCAGATACCCGACGAATCGACACCCTGGCCGATATCGTAGTTGCGCCGCGAGGCGAAAAATCCAGCACACTCAGCCATCGCCGCGTCATAGGCTCTCGCCTGCGCAATTGCCGAAGCCAGTGCGCGGGGAAGCTGAAGGTCTTCGAGAGCTTCCCATCCGCCGCGCACGACAATGAGGTCCGACCCGCCATAAACGGATTGTCCCGCATTATCGGTCGTCGTCGTTTGAGTGCCGTAGTAGGCGACCATGATTTCGTCGATCTCGGTTCTGCCAACACTCAAAGTGACGACGTCACGAAGGTCAGCTTCGAGCACCAGACCGTACTCGTCCAAGTCGGGGGAGCGGTATCGCTCGAGCAGTCTCTCGACGTCAGCGACCGTGCGAACGATGTGCTGGTCCTGGCCTCGCGAGGCAAGCGGTGGCTTGAGCCGGGCCAGCCCATGCCTCAGCAGGCGTTGCGCTGCTCGCAGCGCATCGTGCCGCGAAAACACGGTGTAGCCAGGCAATACTGCGGCGGCGACAGTTCTGCCGAAGCCGGTTGACCATTCCTTCGGTCGCTCGGCCAGGTCGTCGACCAGTTCGTGGGTTATCGCCTTGGTGGTCGCGAATCGCCAAGGCACCACGCCGCCGAAGAGGTCTTGCGGCCCGTTGATACCCAGCCGTGCCGCATCGCTGGCAAGCAAGCTGTCGTCCGGCACGAAGTACAAGCGCCCGCCATTGCCGCTGCTGTGGCCTAGACCCTGCCGGAAGGCAAACCCCTTGAGGGTGGCAATGGTGCGGGAGACGGCAGCTATGGCTTCCCGCTCGTGAGCGTAGAGAGGCTCGCAGCCCGGCGCGGAGAATGCGATCACGGTGCCTTTTGGCTGGCTCGGCTGAGTGCCTCTGTGCTCGGTCATATCGGTCGTTCCGGTGCTTCCTCGTTATGGCCATTGGGCGCCGATGTTGCGGTCCTACGCGCCCTGTCCCCGGGAGAACGCAGCAGATGGCAGAACGTTCAGTCCGGATTGGCAGGCTCGCCGCGCGGGCGCAGACGCTGGTATCCAGCCGTGACCTTGGAGCGCGCTGCGGTGCAGAACCTTTGATCGCCGACGGACAGCGCCCCCCTCTGTCCTGCCCTCTTTGCCAAAACTTGGCATCTCCCCCACACGGGGGGAGATCGGCAGCTTCGCGGACAGCGTCCCTTTTTTGCACGGTTGGTGGTTGGCGAAATCAGTGATGAAGGCCAATCTCCCCCCTCGTGGGGGAGATGTCCGGCAGGACAGAGGGGGGCGCGAAGGATCGCTACGGAGCGCTTTTATTCTGACCCGCTGCATTCTTCGGCTGGCGTCATGGAATGGATCCCAGGGTCTGCGCGCGTCGCTTCGCTCCTTGCTCCGCCCTGGGATGACGAAGTGGAGGGGTGCCGCCGTCGGCTTGCAAGGATGGCGGAAAGGGTGACCGGGCGGAAATCCCAGCTGTCGACGCCGGCGTCGTACTGGCGTGTAACTGGGCTCAGCCTGCCGTGGGAATGGCCATGCAGATTGATCGATTTCTTGCCGATCTGATTCCAGGTGCGAAAAGGATAGTGGCAAAGGATCAGCAACCTGCCGTCTATCGTCAGTTCCTTGTAATGCTGTGTGCTGGCCCAACCCGCAGCCTCTATGGTCGCCGCGCCATCATTGTTGCCGATAATCAGATGCTTCTCGCCATGAAGAGACGACAGCAGCGATGCAACGAATTCGGCCGATCCCTTGGCAAAGTCGCCGAGATGCCAGATCTGGTCATCCGGGCTGACGGTTTCGTTCCAGAGCGAAATCAGCGCTCGATCGTGTTCGGCCAGCGAGCCGAACGGGCGGCGATCGATGCGCAGAATGCGGGGATCGCTGAAATGTGTGTCGGCCGTGAAATAGATCATGGTCGTTCACGACCTTTGCGGACGTTGTCCGAACCTCGCCTTCCCGCAATTAACATTTGAGGTGGCCAACAAGATCAGACGCGGCTAACATACTCCTCGCTTTGGAGAGTGTCGTGCGCACGAGACGTTTCAGAAAGCCAATTGTCGTTCAACCCGGTCGGATCGACCGTGACAGGGTTGTCTTGTCTGTCTCCGATGCGGCTGAAGTGCTGCTGAAGGACTGGCCGACGCCAGCGTCCAAGACGCGACTGGCTGCAATCGCAGCCTGCCTTGCTGTTATCCGCGGCGAAAAGCCGCCAAGGGTTGCACGCCAGGCGTTCATCGTCGCGGCCAAGGACGCGAGGATCCTGCTCGGCGAACAAATCTAACCCCGTCAGGCAGAGCCTTGTCAGGCCATTCGATCTCTTCCTTGACCTGCTCCTGCAGATCGTCACGCGCGCTTCGCCTTGCCGGGCGCTGAGGTCGAGTTGCTCAGACAATCGCTCGATCCCAACCGCCATAGTGCTGGTCACTGCGCGTGCCGCGCGGCAGGCTGAGCACGATCAGCGCCAGACCGATCGCAACGTCCGCCACGATCGCCGGGGTTTCACCGCCGGCAAGCACGAAGGGGGACACCGCGACCCATGCGCCAAGCACGACATTGAGGAAGCGCAGCGGCCGGACCACTTCGGCCATGGCCGTGACTGCGACCATGATAATGAGACAGCCGACGACGTGATCGCTGAAGTAAAGCGGTGGCTGCGTGCCGAAGATCAATGGCGTGGTCATCAGCAAGGCGCCGAGCAGCGTGCTTGCTGCCAGCGTCCACGGGAAGTTGACGCCGCCGGTGACGAATTCTTTCAGCACCTCGAAAACCGGACGGTCGAGGTCGGCGCCGGGCGTCTGGTTCTCCGACAGCGCCGGTCCGCCCATCCAGAAGGTACGCCAGAACGGCTCGCCTGCCCTCGTCGCGCCCCAGAGATACTGGATGGTCGCCAGCACCTCGTCGACGGAGTAAGGGATCAGCACCACCGTGACGGCGGCCTGGAGAATGCAGAGCGTGCACAGCGCGCCAATCAGCGGTGGCTGGATGATGATGAAGGACACACTGACCACGCCAAGCGGAACGATCAGTAGGCCGAACAGGAGCACCATCCACGGCATGGTGCGCCAGCGCCGTCGGTCGCCGATCGCGCCGGCGAGGATATCGAGGCAATAGGCGAAGGCGCCGAGCCCGGCATCGGCGATTGGAAAACCCTTCGAGACCCATGACGTCACCACCGCCTCGCTGCCGTTGCGCACCGGCGCGCTACCGGGGCCGAAGAACGGATCCCACAGCCCATCCGCGTGGCCCATCTGGAAGGCGGCGAGATAGCGCGAGACGAACAGGCCGACGAAGGCCAGCGCCACGATCGGTATCCGCTGCGTGAAGGTCGATGGCGAATAGGTCCAGCCCAGCGGAATGTCGTCGTCGGCCGCCAGCGCGCGGCGGCTGATGCCAGGGGTCGGCGGGATCATCACCGCAAAGGCGACGATCAGCATGCCGACAAGCGTGTCGATGGCATAGGCGGCGGCGCTGGTCGTCCAGAACAGCAACGGCGCCAGCATCACCCAAACGCCGAGCGACGCCGTGATCCACTGCACCCAGCGCCAGCGTCGGGACATGCCCATCAACGCAAAGACCGTCACCAGCAGGCCGGAAATGATCTCGCTGACGCCGAGGCCTGCGTTGCGCAATTGCGGCTCCGCAATAGCGTGCCCCAGAGCGGGTGGCATTGCGGCTGTGACGGGATCGAACAGGCCAATTGTCATTGGCGAGGTGATCAGCCACAGCCCAAGCGCAGCGTTGGTCATCGGCGCCCAGAGCGTCCTCGACCGATGCCGCTTTATTGCCGCTTCGACGTCTTCCTTGCTTCGCTCGAGCGGTCCCTTGAGGCGCCTTTCGGCCTGTTCGATCTCGGGGTCCGAAGCCGCGACAACCGGCGGATCGAGCTTGTTGGCCCCATACCAGTCCGTGGGGTCCTGTTTCAGCCGGCGGATCATCTCCGGCAGTGTCTCCAGCAGATTGTGTCTGGGCAACCAGCCCAGCAGGGTTTTGGCCCGCGAGATGTCGATCTCGTAATGATCGTCCGAGTTCTCGATCATCCACGGTTTGATGTCGGTGTCCTGGTCGAGCACCTCCGTCTGCACCCAGGCGCCCAGCTTCGTCAGCTGCTTCGACAGCGCCAGGGTGCGCCAGTCCTCGCCATGGATGAGCCGGCCGATGCGCTTCTGCATCTCCTCGTATGACGGTGTGTCTTCTTCGCCGATCAGAAGCACGGTCTCGGCCGGAAGTTCGGCGCGTCGGTCGACGGTGCGCACCACCGCATCGACGAAATCGTCCTTGTGCAGATAGGGCTGGCCGGCGGTGATATCGCCGGCGAACAGATACGCGGTCGGCAAGCGCTCGAAGATGCGGGCGATCTGCTGGGCAATAAAGGCCGCCCGGCAATCTTCGTCATAGACGCCGGCGAGCCGCAGGATCACCGTCTTGATCTGGCCGCGCTCCCGCGAAATCAGCGCCTCGGTTTCGGCTTTCGATCTTGGGTAGGCCCAGGCCGGGTCAAGCGGCGAGTCCTCATTGATTTTCGCGCCCTTTTCCGGGCTTGGCGCATGGACGAGAAGCGTGCTGGAGAACACGAACTGTTCGCTCTCGACCGCCGTCAGCGCCTTCAGCAGCCGGCGCGTGCCCTGCACCGTGACGGCGTCATATTTGGGGTTGTCCTCGCCGGTCGTGTCATAATAGGCGGCAAGATGGACGACCGAAGCGATGCGGCCGCCGCTGCGCTCCCGTGCCGCCTGCACAGCCCTGCTCACGCCCTCATCGGAGGTGAGATCGATCTCGATCGTCTCCATGCCGGCGGGGGCATGCTTCGGTTTTGCGACGTCGAGGCCGATGACGCGATAGCGGTCGATCAAGCCTCGCGCGATCGCCTGCCCCAGGAAGCCGCTGCTGCCGGTGACAAGAACCGTCGGAAGGGTCGTGCCGTTGCTCGCCACAGCTCAGGCCTGTTCGCCAGGCCGTCTGGACCTCAGCCGGGCAACCTGCCGGTTCGGATCACGGTTAGCCGCAGTTCCATTCAGCCGGATGTGGCGCAATGTCTTGTCGAAGCTCATCATTGCCTCAAAGAGAAGGAAGCGCCTCGCGCCCCACTCGGTGAGTAACACCGGCATGGCGGAAATGTTTCCGCGTCAGGTCGGGAAAATTGTTGCTATCCATCCGGAGAGACGGATCTGTTCCGACCGCCTATTCGGCGTTCCATTCCGCCTTGCGTGCCCGCGCTTCCTCGAAGATCAGCTTGAACTCCCGCATCATCGCGCTCTCAATGGCGAAAGCACGGCTTGGCACGGCGCCCGGGTCTTCCTGATTGTTCTGGAATTGAAAACGGGCCTCCAGTTCGGCCCATATTCGCTCGGAAGTCGCGTCGAGGCCGGCGAGCAGCGCGACGACCAGCGCCAGAGTCTCTCGCTGGGCATTGAGCCGCCCCTCGATCTCTTCATTCGTCAATACGGACATGTGGATCGCTTCCAGTTTCAGGCGAAACGGCAAAATCGCATCCTTGTTCCGGAATTCAGCTCGTCGGCTCGCAGAGAGAGCCTACTGCTCCCTGAAAGCTCGCTGGATCTGATCCGCCAAAGGTTTCACGAGATAGGACAGCATGGTGCGGTTGCCGGTCGAAAAGAACACCTCGACAGGCATGCCTGGCGCCAGGGCCACGCCCTTGAGCCGGCCAAGCTCTGTGCGCGGTAAAGCAACATGCACGGTGTAAAAGCCGGTGCCTGTTTTCTCATCGACATTGAGGTCGGCGGAAATCTTGCTGACCGCACCATTCAGTTCCGGCGTCGTTTGCTGATTGAATGCCGACAGCCGCAGGGTCGCGCCTTGCCCTGGCGTCAACTGATCGATGTCTTGCGGAGCCACGCGCGCCTCGACGGTCAGGTCGTCCGTCACCGGGACAATCAGCATGATGAGCTCGCCCGGAGATATGACGCCACCGACCGTGTGCACGCCGAGCTGGTGAACGACACCGTTCTGCGGGCTGCGTATATCGATGCGTTTGAGCTGATCTTCGGCCGAAACCTTGCGCTCGACGGACTCGGAGATCTTTGCCTGAACGTCACGCAGTTCGCTTGCCACTTCGCTGCGCAAATCCTGGTCGATCTGGATGATCTGCAAACGGATTTCGGAGGTACGACCCTTCGATTGCGCTATGGCCGCAGTCAGTTGCCCGTGCTCGCCTTTAAGCCGCACGGCATCGCGTTCAAGCGCAGTAATACGATCGATCGAAACCAGCTTGCGTTGCCAAAGTCTGCGCATGCCTTCGAGCTCAAAGCCGATCAACTCGATTTCCTGGCTCTTGGCATCTCTTTGCTCGGTCAAGCCGGAAACCTCTTCGGCAAGCTGCGCAATGCGCTCCTGCAACTGAGCCTTCTGACCGGCGCGTGCCTGTCGGCGAAATTCGAACAGCGATTGCTCGCCGGCCATCGCCCGACCAATCTCGGGGGCATCCTGGCGTGAAACAAGCGAAGTTGGAAAGACGATGCTTCCGTTGCCGTCGCGCTCGGCCTCAAGGCGAGCCAGGCGCGCCTCGAATTCGTCCAGGCTCTTGGTGACAATCGCCAAATTGGCCCGGGTGATGGTCTCATCGAGACGGATCAAGACTTGGCCCGCCTTTACGGCATCGCCTTCCCGGACGAAGATTTGCCCGACCACGCCACCCGTCGGATGCTGCACTTTCTTGACGCTGGAATCGACAACCAGCTTTCCGGAAGCAATCACAGCCCCGGAAATCTCGGTGACGGCGGCCAAACTCCCCGCCCCTCCAACCAGCAGGATGCAGGTTGCGACACCGCCAAGCAGATAGCGTCGAATGGTGCGATCGGCCGCGAATATCATGCGTTGCGCCATCAGGATGCCGTCTCTTCTAGTCCGGAAACGACTTTCAAGGGAACGCCCGCTGGGCGGGTTATCTTGTTCAAGATCTCATTTTTCGGGCCAAAGGCCTGAATACGGCCGTTCGCCATCACAAGAACCTGATCCAGGCTGGCAAGCGCGCTCGGACGATGTGCGACCACGACGGCTATACCGCCTCGCGCGCGCACGCCTTGGATCGCCACCGTCAACGCCGCCTCGCCTTCCGCATCGAGGTTGGAGTTAGGCTCGTCGAGAACAACCAGAAACGGGTCACCGTAGAGAGCCCGGGCAAGCGCCACCCGCTGCCTCTGGCCAGCCGAAAGCGCCGTACCGGCCTCGCCGATGCGCGTCTCGTAGCCTTCCGGCAGGTGGATGACGAGATCATGAACGCCCGCCGCGCGCGCAGCCGCCAGTATCTTGTCGGAGGGCGCTTGCGGTTCGAAGCGCGCGATGTTCTCGGCAATGGTGCCGTCGAACAGTTGCACATCCTGAGGCAGATAGCCGACATGCTTGCCCAGTTCTTCCGGCGACCATTGGTCGAGCGTTGCGCCGTCCAGCCTGACGGTGCCGCGGATTGGCAGCCATATGCCGGCAATTGCCCGAACGAGCGATGACTTGCCCGAAGCGCTTGGCCCGACGATGCCGAGGCCGACGCCCTGTTCCAATGCAAAGGTGGCGTCCTGCACGACCATCCGGCGCTCACCCGGCGGTGTGACACTGATACTTTCGACCGAAAGAGCAGATCTCGGAGCAGGCAGCGAGACACTTGTCGCCGTTTCGGGAAGCAGGAGCAAAAGCTGGGTCAGCCGGCCCCAGGCCTGGCGGGCGGTGACAAAACCCTTCCAGTGGGCGATAGCCAGTTCGATCGGCGCCAGCGCCCGGCTCATCATGATCGAACTGGCGATCATGATGCCGCCGGTCGCTTGCTGATGGATGACCAGATAGGCGCCGATCGCCAGGATGCCCGATTGCAGCATCATGCGCAGGATCTTCGCGATCGTTGCGAGCGTCCCGGCAAGGTCGCTGGCTGTTGCATTGGTGTCGAGGTAGCCGGCATTGATCCCTGACCAGCGCTCGGCGATGCGCGAGCCAAAGCCCATGGCCTGCAGAACCTCGGCATTGCGACGTGTCGCTTCGGCAAGTGTATTGCGCGCTGCCGCTTGACTGTTTGCCTTTCTGGCGGGCTCTCGCGTGCGTATTTCGGCAAGCAATGCCAGGCTGAACAGAATAACCACGCCGGCCAGCGCCGTCATGCCGATCCAGAAGTGGAACAGGAAGCAGATCAAGAGGTAGAGCGGCATCCACGGCAGGTCGAAAAGCGCGGTCGGACCGGCGCTCGACATGAACGATCGCACCTGGTCAAGATCGCGCAAGGATTGAAGGCCGTCGCCTGCGAGCTTGGTGCGCAGCGGCAAACGCATGAGGGCGGCATAGACCTGTCCGCTCAAGCGCGCGTCCAGCGCCATCCCGATGCGCACCAGCAAACGCGACCGGATGAGTTCGAGAACGCCCTGAAAAACGAAAAGTGTGCCGGCAAACACGGCGAGCCCGACGAGCGTTGGCACGCTGCGGCCGGGTATGACGCGATCATAGACCTGCAGCATGAAGAACGAGCCGGTCAGCGCCAGGACATTGACGACGCCGCTCATCAACGCAATTCCGGCCAACGCACGACGGAAAGAAGCGAGAACCGCCGCGAGTGTCGTTCGCGGCGGCTCGGGTGGAATGGGATGAGACGTCGCCTTCACATCAGTTCCAGTTCGGTCTCAGGCGGCAATGGCGGCGCCCGAAATGATGACGAACGTGTCGGTGCCGAGCCCATCTGTCAAATGTCAGATAACCCAGTCTTGCAACGCATAGGCATGGATGTAGTCGATCTGCATTTCGGCAGGCGTCGCAAGCTCGTCGGTGGGCTCTCCCGCTTGGCCACCGATCCCCATATTCACCAGCATATACATCGGGTCATGCATGTCGGCAGGCGTTGCGGCACGAGCGACTTCGACGTCGTCGAAATACCAGACGAGTTCGTCTTCTGTCCAAAGCACGCCATATGTGTGGAACCCTTCGGTATCCGAGGCATAGGCCGTCGTGCCTACTGTTGTATGAGTTCCCGTCGCGTTCGAGTGGCCTGTCAGGATGAGCTTGTTTGGATCTTTACCGAACATCTCGATGACGTCCAGTTCCGGTGGCCAGGAGCCGTCTGCCGGGAGAAGCCAGAAGGCCGGCCATGCCCCTTGTGTTTCGGGCATGTCGGCGCGAATTTCAAAATAGCCGTAGGTCTGCGCGAAGGATTCGTAGGTCGTCAGCAACCCTGACGTGTATTCGTAGTTATTTATATAGGGACGGATCGCCTCAGGAGCCCGGGCGGCGGTAATGGTGAGAACGCCGTCCTCGATGCTGAACGGATTGACGGAGCGTGTCGGGGCGTAGTCGGTATCGATGTACCATTGAAGATCATTGTTGCTCGTGAGCGTGCTGCCGTTCTCGGCCCCCCACCAGTAATTCGAATCCCAGGTGCCGCTCGAGCCGTTCCACAGGTCCAACGTGTCGAACTCGTCCGAAAAGGTCAGTTCCAGGGCCGACCTGTCCACGGCCAGCTTGAACTGGCTTGCGGTGAAATCGCCGATCGTCTTGTTGGCGAGGACGAGAAACTCGCCGTCGGACAGATTTAGGCGGACGTTGGCTCCCGACTGGACCATGTTGGCGCGCACCTCCTCGAAAGAGGTGAAGCCGTAGCTCCCGACGCGAACCGTATCCGTCGCGCCAAGGTCCAGGATCAGGTCACTGCCGTTGCCGGGGTTGACGACGAAAATGTCCGCCCCGGATCCGCCCTTGAGCACGTCATCGCCCTGCAAGCCGTCGAGCGTCTGTTGGCCGGAGCCGCCGGTAACGATGTTGTTCAGCTCGTTGCCGAAAGCATAGCGTTTGTCGCCGGTGACCGTCAGGTTCTCGAAATTGGCCGGGAGCTTGTAGCTCATCCAGGTCGAGATGGTGTCCACCCCTTCGCCGGACAGCTCGACCGCCTTGTTTCTCGCGGCATACAGATAATAGATGTCGTCGCCCTTGCCACCACGCATTGTGACGGTGACGGCAGCGTCGCCATACATCGAGTCGTTGTATGTGCTGCCATAAAGGGTCGAGCCGGAATTTGTCGCCGAATACCACCTTGCGGAGGAGCCGCTGTAGGGAAGTGGAACGCCTTTGGCGTTCAGTACCGTGGCCATCCCGGTCCTTTCTCCTTTGTCTCGCTCGATAGCAGCCCTAACATCTATCGATGGAAAAAGGAGCCAGCACTTTCTCACTTTCGAGTTCGGAAGGTTACCAAATGGTTATCACGTAGTGGGAGCACTTGCCGGGGAGCTTTACTGCCTCGAGTGCATAAGGTTGGCCAACTGCAACATGATCGAAGATGTGGTGAGGCAGATCGAGACCGACCTCACCGCATTTCGCATCTCGAATAGCATTACCGCTGACCGGTGATGAAGAACTGCTAAAAGACCTTGAAAGCGCCCGCGTCGGCTCGTGCATCGACATCGGTGATCAGCATGTGCCCCGGCGATACCGTGATCGAGGTCGCCAGCTCGGCACGAGCAAGTGCATCCTGTGCGGTGATGCTGCTGGCCCAGAATACAGGGACCTCCCCGTCGATGATTTTGACCGCATCGCCCCAGTCGGGAGCCATCAAATCGGCTATTCCGATGACCGTGGGATCTCCGACATGGATGGGAGAGCCGTGGGCATGCGGGAAGCGTGCGGTGAGAGCGCGAACCCTGTCGACATCGCAACGGCTTATCGGACGCATCGAGACGACCATTTCGCCACCAAACGGTCCGACGCGGCACGTCTGAATCCTGGTTCGAAACTTGGGCGAGGCCTTGCCGCAGCCGATGCGGCTCAGTTTCTTTTCGGCAAGTGCAGCTTCGACGGTCAGCGAACTGCCGAGCGCGAAAGCGGCAAAATCATCCTGCCACAGGTCGATGATGTCCGTCCTGCGACGGGTCAGCTCGCCGAAATGATAGATGTTGTACTGGGGGGCATCGGTGCGGATGTCGATGTCGCCCAGCGCCGGGATCAATGGGCTGCCGGCGCGATTAACGCCGACCAATGGACAGGGTTTCGGGTTGCGGATGCAGTACTGGTGGAAATCGCAGGCAAAGCTGCGCGGCACGATCACAACATTGGCCTGGAGCTTGCCGTGCGCCAGCCCCCCTGTATGCCCCTCATAGGCGCCCATTCTGACAAGCCTGCGCAGCCTGTCCGCATCGACCAGTCGCAGGTCCTCGAAGATCGGTGAAGTGGTCAGGCGAGCCATGGCTTCCGGTTCAGAGACAGGTCGGGAGGGCGTAAGATCGTTGGCGGCTCGGCTGCTTGTCAAATTGTCAGAATCTTTCCTCAACGATAAATTGTATTTATTGGTCGGCCAACGATTGCTTCATCTTACGACCGACGCCTGCGCAAACCTTTTTGGTTGTCATTAACAGCTGCGGCAGCCGATCGCTTCTATCTGTCGGCCTGCCTCGTGCAGGAAGCCAAGGTCGCGCTCCATGTAGAAGAGCAGGAAAGCAGAATAGAGGACAAAGACGAGGCTAAACACCAGCGTCTTCACGATCAGCGAAAGCGCAAAAACATTGAGGTGCGGCGAGGCGCGCGCCAAAAAGGCCAGCACAAGGTCGGACAACAGCATGCTGATGATGAGCGGGAAAACCAGGGTCAATGCCATCATCAGAATGCGGTTCAAGAGATCGAGGAAGATGCCGGCTGCATCCTTGCTGAACACCGGCAGAAGCTGGTCGATCGGCCACAGGCCATAGCTGTCGTAGAGGCTGGTCAGGGAAAGCTCGAGGCCGCCGGCGGCCAGGTAGACCGTGACCATGATGACGGCGAGCAAGGTGCCGGTGGCGCTCGTCTCATGGGTCATCATCGGATCGATCAGCGTCCCCATCGTCGAGCCGCGCTGCAGGTCCAGGATATCGCCGGCAGCCTCGGCCGCCCAGAACGGAATGCCCATCGCCAGCCCGAGCGTTACCCCAACGACGACCTCCTTGAGCATGTAGGCGACGATCATCGTCGTGGCGATGTCGGTGTTTGTCAGTCTGTCGACGATCATCGGAAAGACCGGAACCGCCAGCGCCAGGGCAACGCCGTTGCGCAGAAGGCCCGACAGCGGCACGCGCGAAAAGAGTGGCATCAGCAGCATGAACCCGGTCATGCGGGCGAGCGCGAAAGCTCCCGCCAAAAGAAACAACTGTAGCTCCTTGACCGACGCGAAGAAGGGTTCGACCGGCATCCGCGCGCCTTAACGCGTGACGACGGGGAATTCGTCCAGCGCCGTCGAGGCCTGCTCGGCGATCTGCTGGCCAAGCAGCGGGCCGAAGACGATGATGACCAGCAGGATCACGACAAGTTTGATCGTCTGCGGCAGCGACTGGTCCTGAATTTGCGTCAGCGCCTGGGCCAGCCCGACCAGGATCCCAACGGCCAGCGCCGCGATGATCGCCGGGCCTGACGCGAACAGCACCGTCAGGAGCGCGCCCTGGACCTTCGCCAGGATGAAGTCATTGCTCATGCAAACCTCCCAGCGGCGTCAGACGTAACTCAGGATCAGGCCGTGCATCAGCCGCGACCAGCCATCTATGGCGACGAAAAGGAACAGTTTCAGCGGGACCGAAATGAGGACCGGCGAGACCATGATCATGCCGAGCGTCATCAGGATGTTGGCAACGACGATGTCGATGATGAGGAACGGAAGATAAAGCAGGAAGCCGATTTCAAACGCCCGCGTAAGCTCGGACGCGACAAAGGCAGGAACGAGTATCGAAAGATCATCGTCCTTCAGATCTTGTCGTGCCTGTTCCGGCCACAGGCGGTTCGTCCCATCGAGAAAGAACTGCCGCTCTTCCGGCTGGGTGAACTTGATCAGGTGCTGCTGCAATGGTTCCCTCACCAGTTGCGCCGCCCTGGCGAGGTCGTCGGTCGTCTGGAACTGAACCTGCCCTTCCTGAAGCCGTCCCGACATCTCGCTCAGCAACGGCGTCGTGACATAGACCGTGAGCACAAGCGCTATGCCGTAGAGGACCAGATTGGGCGGCATCTGCTGGACGCCGAGCGCGTTGCGGATGAGGAACAGCACGACCGAGATCTTCAGGAATCCGGTCATGGTGACGACTGCCAGCGGCAGCAGACCGACGAAGCCGACGGCAATCAGGATCCCAAGCAGGTTGGGCGAATTGTCAAGCATTGTCGAACATGCGGGCGATCCGCACGCCCAGGCTCTCCCCAATCCGCACGATCTCGCCACGGCCGACGCGTTTGCCATTGGCGATGATGTCGACCGTCTCCTTCGTCACATTGGCGAGCGGAACGATGGCGCCGGGCGCAAGCTGCCTTACCTCGCCGAGAGGCATCGCCGTGCGGCCGAGTTCGAAGGCAAGCGCAACCGGCAGCTCGTCCAGAGTTGCCTCCTCCAATACCCGATCGGCGTGCGGCGGCGTGTCTTGGTTCATGGTCCACTCCCATTTCGATCCAGCGATTGCAGTCGGCGCGGCAAGCAGTTGCGGCCCGCTGGCAGTCAGCACGGCGGGGGCATAGAGCCGCTCGGCAATGACCAATGCCGCGTCTTCCTCTTCGTCATCGAAGAGCACCACATCGCCAGGTTGCAGGCTTTGAAGATCACCGTGGCTGATGGTCAGCGCGTGGCGCCAGAGGCAGACCGGCAACGGGAATTCGGCAGGGACCGGCGGCCTCGCTTTGCCGAGCGCGTCGAGAAAGCCCCCGGCCCGCACCGCCAGATCGACGCTGTCGGTGTGCAAGGCGCAACCTATGGTTTCGTCCTTGCCGGCCAGGACGAAAGCCAGCGCGGTTTGGTCCAGAACGCTGTCTTCTTGTTCGATCGACGTAATAGCGATCGTCTCGCCCAGCTTGTTCTCGATCCATTCGATATCCTTTTCGAATTCGGACTCCAGCAGCAGTGCGGCGTGAGCGGGCGCCAGTCGTTTCAGGTCGATCAGCTCGTCAGCTTTGGCAAGACCTCGTTCGACAACAGATAACGGCAGGCGCAACTTGCCCGCCATGTCTCCGAGAGTGAACGCAATCGTGCATCTTGGCTGCTCCACAGGGTTCGGCGCCGGCCAGACGGCGGCGAGCGCCATGGTTTTCCCGGCAATCGTGATCTGCGCGGCAGCACGGCGACGGTAGAAGGCGTTCAATGCCTCAACCTCTCCAGCCGCAACAGATTCCAATGCCAGCGGCTCGCCAACGCTCGAGCGTGTGCGTCTCACCGGTTCTGCGCGCGCTTTCTTTTTTGCCGACGCCAAGGCCTGAGGCATCACACTTCCATATTCACGATCACGGATTGGACTATCGTTCTGTGGGCAAGCGCAGTGGACTGCACTCGTCTTCCTCGGAAAGCTCGGCAAGCGCCAGGCTGCGGCGCGCAGTGCGTTTGGCCAGATACTCCAAAAGCCCGTCCAGCTTCGTCACCGCCTTCATGCTGGCGCGATGATCGTTGCGGGCGGCCGATAGCTCTGTTTTGCGTCGCTGCTCGGTGACGCCGGCCATTTTCTCGTTTTCCCGAAGTTTTTCGGTTTGCCTGGCGGCGTTCTCGAACTGTCCCTGAAGCCGGTAAAGGCTGGCGGCCTTCACCGGTTGCCCGACAAGCGAAGCGAATGCTGCATCCTCAGCGTCGGCTGTCTGCTGCAGGTGTTCGCTGACCGCGGCGGCCGCCTCCTGAACCGCCCCGGCGGCCCGCTGCGCAGCGGCGTATCGCCTTGTGACCAATTCGTTTGCGCGCTGTTCACCGTGGCGCCTAAGGTCGCGCAATCGTGCGATCGTGTCACGATCTTTCATTGACGATCCCCCGCATGCGTTCGCGTGTCTGCTCGATTGTCTCGTGGGTGGCGGATGGCTGTCGCAGGAAGGCGTTGATGGCGTCTATCTTCGCCACCGCCTCGTCCGCCACCGCATCGCTGCCCGTTTCGTATTCGCCGACGCGCAGCAGCAATTCGACGTCGGCGTAGCGGGCGAGCAGCTCGCGCAAGCGGCCGGCGTCCGACCGATGTTCCGCCGGCACCACCGTGTCCATGAGGCGGCTGCGGCTGCGCAGCACGTCGATGGCCGGGAAATGATTGCGCTGTGCAAGCTCGTTCGACAGAAAGACGTGGCCGTCGAGAAGCGCCTGGATTTCTTCGGCAACCGGATCCAGCGTGCCATCGCCCTCCAGAAGAACGCTGTAGAGGCTTGTAATGGAGCCGACGCGGCCAGGCCCTGAGCGCTCGAGCAATCGGGGCAGGACAGCAAAAAGCGAAGACGGAAAACCGCGACGCGTCGGCGGTTCGCCTGAAGCGAGGCCAATCTCGCGCTG
Organism: Mesorhizobium sp. WSM4819; assembly: GCF_055811215.1. Lineage (NCBI taxonomy): Bacteria > Pseudomonadati > Pseudomonadota > Alphaproteobacteria > Hyphomicrobiales > Phyllobacteriaceae > Mesorhizobium > Mesorhizobium sp. WSM4819. The sequence continues at coordinate 43,004 of NZ_JBVVQO010000006.1, read as the reverse complement.
CGCACGGGCAAACCGCGTGATGTTGTCCATTGCCAGCAGCACATGCTTGCCCTGGTCGCGAAAATATTCGGCAATGCTGGTTGCCACATAGGCGGCCTTGACGCGCTCGATCGCCGGGCGGTCGGAGGTCGCGACGACGATGACCGCGCGCGCCAGCCCTTCCGGGACTAGCTGATGCTCGATGAATTCGCGCACTTCACGTCCGCGTTCGCCGACAAGCGCAACCACGGCAACATCTGCGTCGGTGCCGCTGACGATATCCGAAAGCAGGATCGACTTGCCGACGCCAGGCTCGCCGAAGATGCCGACGCGCTGCCCACGCGCGCAGGTGAGAAGCCCATCGAGGGCGCGGATTCCGAGCTGGATAGGCTCGGAAATCAAACTGCGCTCCAGCGGCGACGGCGGATAGGCATTGACCGGATAGCTGCCGGTAATGCCATCCGGCGCAAGCGGCTTGCCATCCAACGGCTCGCCGAACGCGCTGATCACCCGACCAAGCAGGCCGGGCCCGACAGGCACCGTCTGGGTCTTTCCGGTCGCAATGACCTCGGTGAGACTTGAAAGGCCGGTGAGATCGCCAAGCGGCACAAGGATCGCCATCTCGTCCATGAGCCCGACGACTTCCGCCTTGGTCGCCGTGCCAGTCCTGGGATCGAGGAGTTCGCAGATCTCGCCGATCCGAACCTCCTCCACCGTCGCGTGAATGACCGTGCCGGTGACCCGCCGTACACGCCCTTTCCTGGGCCGGCTGGCATCTTCACGCAGGCCAGAACGCAGGTTCGGAACGATCGATGCGAGGCGGCTCTCGAGCCTAGTGGCGGGACTTGTCATGCCGCCGCCTCGGCCTTTGATGAAATCGCAGCGGCAATGGCGTTGAGCTGTGCCTCGATGCTGGCGTCGATGACGGCAATGTCGGTCGAGAGGATGCAGGCGTCCGTCGCCAACGTATCGTCGGCGTCGATCTCGATCGTCATGCCCAACTCACTCTCGCGCAGGACCGCGTTCAGTTCGTCGCGAACTCTGTTAACGGAAGCAGGATGAAGTCGGACTTTTAGATATTTGGCGCGGCGAATTTCAGTGACTGCCTGCGCGGCCGCCTTGGCGACCAGCATGCTCGCGTCGAATTCTCCCAGCACGCGCCTGACCACATCGAGAGCCAGAGTGATGATTTCGGCTTCCAGCCCACCGAGATAGCGATCTACCTTGACCGCGGTCTCGCTCACCAAACGCGCGGCATCCGCGTCGCCTCGCGCCTTGCCATCTTCATAGCCCTGCGCATATTCGGCCGCATAGGCTCGCCGAGCGGCGTCACGCAACTGCTGCGCATCACGCCTGGCTTCGTCGAGAAAAGCGTGCCCATCCTGCCAGGCGCGTGCCTCGGCAGCGCGCAGGATGCGGGCGACGGGGCGCCTCGGCACGGCAGTGGTCACTTTGTCCGGTTCGACCATCTCGCCTAACCCATCGCCCGTCGAACGATCGCCGGACCAGCTTCGGCAAATGGTTCGGCTGTCGGCTGGTCGACAAGCGCATGCGGCATCAGCTTGAGGCGGACCCGCATGCTCGTTTCGCCCGGCATCGCCTGACACCAGGCGCCAAGGCAACGCAGGCCGTCGGCATGGACACGACGATCAATGTCATCCAGGGGCTCCAACGGCTGCATTGGACCGGCCAGATCGCGGTTGGCGACTGCGAAAGCGCAGATTTCCGCGCCGAGCGCTGCCTGCAACGCGGCGGCTTGGCGTCCATCAATGACGGCGGCCAGACTGCCGGCCCAGTAGATCGCGCCGGCGCGAAGCGCAAGTTCCTCCAACTCCTCACCCGACGACAAGGCAATCGCCAGGTCTGTCTCATCGGCTGGTTCGTCGGAGACGGCGCCGCTGAGGCCGTAACGCTCAAGCAGAAGCACTGACAATCGCTGATGCAGGCGCTGCGACCGCAACATACGCTCGCAGGCAGCCTCGCCGATCGTGCCGTCAAAGCATTGCGCCAGCCGGGCCGCATCCGCATAGAATGCGGGATTGGACATGAATGCCTGCCATTCCGGGCTGGCAGTTCGCTTCGAGCCGGTCTGAGTCATGTCTTCTTCACCGGCATGGCCGAAGCGTCGAGCGTGTAAACACCGGGTCGTCGATACCACTGGACGTAAGCCAGGCGGGCAGCCAGCGCCGCTATAGCCGCCATCATGCCGTAAAACAGCCACATCGCGGCGGCGACGCTGTCGGGATGCAGCCAGAGGCCGAGGAACGTCGTGAAACCTGGCTCGCCGGCTGCGTGCTCGGGAACTGCCGCGGTCACCGGAATGAGCGTGACGGATACATTGTCATAAGTCAGCCCGGCGATGCCTTTGGCCACCAGCATCTTGACCTGGGGGATCAGCTCATTCATCGGAACGGATGCGCGATGCCGGATGAAAACGGAGGCGGACGATGGGACCAGCCGCTGTCTCAGCGGATCGTTTTCGGGCAGGACGAGATGAACGCGCGCGGAAAGCACGCCGTCGATGTCCGAAATCGTCTGCGACAGTTCCTGGCTCAGGCCATAAATCATCGTCGCACGCTCTTCGACCGGCGAGGATACCAGCCCGTCGCGCTTGAACACGTCGCCGAGCGTCTGGAATTCCTGTTTGGGCAACCCGCTTTCGTCGAGAATCGCCATGGCTTCGGCGAAACGGTCCTTCTGTACGGAGACCGTCATTTTGCCGTCCTTGGCCGCCTCGCGCTGGGCCGGGATGCCATGACGCATCAGCGTGGCCACGATCTCGTTGGCCTGCCGCTGGTTGAGGTCGGAATACAGCTCAACCGAGCACGCCTGGAGCACAAGCATGCTCACCACGACGAGCGCGACGCGGCACCGGACGCCGCATCGATTCAATAGTGTCGACCGCCGCGGCAAGGTTATCGTGTGCACGAACACTCCGTAGGCTTACTGTTGCTTGATCAGCGTGCTGGTGGACGACGTAACGGCCGTTACGCTGCTCGTGACCACTTCGAGATTGGCGGCTGCCCACATCACCGAAATGGATCGTTCGAGCAGTTGCTCGGCATTTTTTGCGGTGGCGTTTTCGTCTTCCTTGCCTGACGGGGCCTTGCCTGACGGGGCGGTCTTGCCGGCGCCATCCTGCATGGCGGCCGTTTCAGCACTCACAGGGGCGTTTGCCTGGCCAAGGGCCTTCTGGACCTGCTGCATGGTCCCTTCCAGCGACTGAACCGCAGAACCGAACAATGCAGACGGATCTGTGAGCGCCCCGCCCCCTGCCTTCTCCACCTCGGCCAGGTAGTCGAACAACTTGTGTTCGGCGACCGGCTCGGTCTTTTCCAGTTTGGACGATTGTCCGGCCATCGCCGGATTGGCTCCCGAAGACGACTGCGCCACCTGCTGGCCTGCCCGCGCGGCGACATCACCGCGTTCAGGCATACTGACCTTCGCGGCATCATGTTTTTCCTGATTGGCACCCACCATCCGGTTACCCGGCTGCGCTGTCGTGCCGGCGGTGATCTGCTGCTGCGAAGCCATGCTGGTGGTCAAGTTTGCCAGTGTGGCTTCCAGGGCTCCAATCGGCGCGATTTGCATGAACCTGCCCTCCTGCTTGCTTAGTTCGGTTTGCCGGAGGGAACATTCTGCGCCTCCGCCTGCCTGCCGCGGAAAACGCGGACCGGAACAACTTTGCCAACATCCTGCTTCGCGCTCGGCGCCGCAGGAACTCCCAGTGTTTTCCTGACAAGTTCGACATAGGACGGCGGCCCCGATACCGAGACAACATCGTCCCGCCTGGACACCTTGATCGGAAACTTCGGGTCGATGACCCCCAGCCGCGAAAGCCGATCTTCCGCACCGGCAGCCGTGTTGGCATCAAGCGCGATCATTTCCGTCCGGACCTCAGCTTCGGTCGCGACGTTCATGACGATGCCGTCGAAATGCCAGACCAAGCCGTATCGATCGCAGATCTCCTGCAGGAACTCGCGGGCCGTTCCAATCGGCATGCCGGCGCTTAAACGTCCCTTTACGAGTTTGCTGACACGCATGGGCACCCGCATGTTGCGGCCCAGCTCGACCAGCGCATCGGCCACCGACTGATCGACGGTGATGTATTTGTACGGGCCGGCAGGCCAGCGCGGTTCGGCGGCGTTGGCCTGCGACGAGGCAAGGCTGAACGCCAGGATCATCGCAAGACCGCAAGCGACAAAAGCAGCCCTGGCTCCCGAGAACCGATCCGCATGGCAGGTGTCGCGTCCCGTCAAAATTGGTCCTATCGCAAAGGGACGCACGAGCGATGCTCGCGTCGCTGGTTTCATGGTTTACCCGCGATTCACTCTATCGTGCACATTGCAGAATTGGAAGTCCAATTGGATTGCGGAGGAGCATTTGGTGCCAAATGTTGCGAACCGCCTGCAAAGCGATATGGTACGCGCTGGAATCAGGTGATCGTCAGCTGGACGCCTGGATGCAGAAGAGAGATCGGTCTTGGCGGCAATCATGATTCTGCTTGCGAACTTGCCTGTTCCCGTCAAGGTTGCGGGACGCAAAGTCCGGGTCACCCGGCGCCTTAACCAGAGATTGCGTGCATTTCTGATCGCTGTCCTATCGATTGCCGCGATGGCGCCGGCGCAGGCCCAATCGAATAGCGGTTATGACCCACGCAGCTGGACTTACGATCCGGCAAGAAATGTGCTGGTCTCCCCTTCCGCTCCCGACCAGCCTTCCGATGCAGAAACCCGGCGCGATTGGTCGGCAATCCCGAGGGAGATCGTGCATTTCAGCGAGGCTCAACCGAAAGGATCGATCGTCATCAGCACCACGGAGCGGCGGCTTTATTACATTTTGGGCAACGGCAGGGCGTTGCGATACGCGGTGGGGGTTGGAAAGGAGGGTTTGGAGTGGTCCGGCCGCGACACGATTTCGAGCAAGAAGACCTGGCCGGATTGGCGGCCGCCGGCCGAAATGCGATCCAGGGAAGCGTCAAATGGCCGCTTCCTGCCTGCCCATGTCGAGGGAGGACCGAACAATCCGTTGGGCGCGCGCGCATTGTATATCGGCAACACGCTTTATCGCGTCCACGGCACCAACCAGCCATGGACCGTCGGACAGGCCAACTCCTCCGGTTGCATTCGCATGACCAATGATGACGTCATCGATCTTTATGACCGCGTGAAGATCGGCAGCCAGATCATTGTGCGGCATTGATGGCCGTTCCCGAAAGCCGCAAATGAGTGATTCCAAGTCGTGATACCTTTCAACATCAAGCAGCTCGAAACCTTTCTCCTGGTGGCGACCTTCGGAAGCTTTCGCAGGGCGGCTGAACGCCTGAATACCACACAGCCGGCGGTGTCCACCCGAATTGCCGGGCTGGAGGAAGCGCTTGGCGCCAAGCTGTTCGAGCGGCAGAGCAGCACGGTCAGGCTGACCGCCGAGGGACAACGGCTGCTGCCGCCTGCCCAACGGGTTCTGCGCGTCGCCGAGCGGCTGCAACTGATGGCCAGTTCACTGTCAGAGACTTCAGAGACGACCAGGGTGCTGAGGCTTGGGGTCGCCGAAACGATCGTGCACACCTGGCTGCCGGATTTCCTCACGGCACTGAAGGCAAACTTTCCGCTTGTCGATACCGACATCGTCGTCGATGCGACGACGACCCTTCGCAACGAACTCATGTCACACCGGCTCGATCTTGCGGTGCTGATGGGCCCTGTCCTGGAGTACAGCATCGAGAATATCGAGATGCCGTCCTTCCCGCTTGTCTGGGTCTGCTCGCCGCAATTGGAATTGCCCAACCGGCGCAAGGTGACGCTGAACGACCTGATGCAGTTTCCGATCATCAGCTACGCCCGCACCACGCGACCCTACAGCGAACTCTACCGCAAGCTCACCGGCGAATTCGAAGAGACGCCGCGCATCTTTCCGGCCAATTCGCTGGCCGCTTCCATCACGATGACACTCAACGGGATCGGCATAGCCTCGCTGCCCGAGGGAGTCGTCCACGACTATCTCGCAAGCGGAAAACTGCGCATCGTCGATTGCGAATGGCACCCGTCCGACCTGCAGTTTACCGCCTCCTACTCTTCCGAACCCTCCAATCCGATAGCGGAGCGGGCGGCTAAGCTGGCCGGCTGCGTTGCGCATGCCTATGCTGCGAGAACCGACAAGCTCAGGCCCGCGGTTTCTCAGCCGCCCAAGGTGGCCGGCAGGTAGATGCGGTCGCCCGAGAAGATCACATCCGGGCTCATTATATGGTCCATGTTGAGCACCACCGTCTCGGCCACGTCAGCGGAATGGGTCCTGGCGATCAGGCGAATGCTGTCGCCGCTCTTGACCTCGACCCACTGGTAGCCGTCTTGCTCCAGCGTTGGATTGGTGCGGCCCGCAGCATTGCTGCTGCCGTCGGGATGCGCCTCGACATGGTCGCCGGAAACCCAGCCGCTATGCATTTCGCCGTCCGGCCCGAAACCTTCGACCGGTATCCAGGCCTCGCCTGACTGATCGGTCGAAGGCTTCGCGGTCTGCTCGACGACGCTGCCAGGTTGCAGAACCGTCACCACGGTCGAATCCCCGTCAGGCTGGGTCCGCAAATTCAGGCCGTCATCGGCCAGCACGGCGAGTTGTGGGAAGTCCTGAGGCGGGGTTTGCGTCCCGGGATCAAGCTGCTCGGTTTGTTCGTCCGGCGGCGCGCCCTCGACACCGGAAGGATCGTTACCCGGCGCGGTCTGTTTGTCCGATAGCGCGCCATCGACGCCGGAAGGTGCGTCGCCCGGCGCGGTCGGGTCGGTCGGCGGCGTCTTGCCGGTGTTCCATGGCTGGTCGTCCAGCGTATCCCAGGCAAACAGCAGCATGCCGACGCCGAAGGTCACGCCAAGCGCGATGCGATCGGCGATCCCCCAGCGCGCGTCGGACTTTGCCCGGGCGTCGATCTGCTCTGGCGTCCTCGGCACGGCCCGGCGGTTGAGCAGATCGGTGCGCGCGGCGGACACCCAGAACTCGGCGCTGCCGACGGTGAACAAGGCGCCCGCCGTCGCGGCCAGCGGCGAGTGCAGGTTCTGTGCCGTGTAGAGAAGGGAGCCGAAGACATAACCAGGACCGGCCAGATGCTCGGCCACGTTCCGCAACACCGGCCGTCCGGCGATCGACTGCAGCGCGGATTTCGTGCCGTAGATCACATTGCCCAGCGAGAAGGAGCCGTTCAACCAGACATTGTCGCCGCGCAGCAGCCCGGCGGCCGAGCCTGGAGACGAGAAGATGAACGACGCCCCGCTCGCGGCATTGAGGGCGCGTCCCAGCGGCTTGTGATTTGCCGTGGCGTTCGGAAAGACCGATTGCGCGCTGAAGACGATGCCGCGCACGCCGAACGCAACGCCCGCAGCCGTCGCGGCCCAATGCGGTGGCAGTATCTGCCATACCGTGTAGGAGGAGCCGGCCATTGGACCAAAGGTCGCGACCAACTGCACGTTCTCCTTGATGCGGGCGAGGGTCAGTGCCTGATCGACGGCCGCAGTTTGATCCGGCGTCATGATCTTCTTGTGGGTCGCCCGATAAGTGGTCATCTGCAGCACCGAAAGCGCGTTCGTTTGCTCCGTCGACATCCAGGTAAACTGCCTGGGCGTGAACTTGCGCAACTGGCCGGGGCTCAACTCGCCAAGCTGCTTCGGCGTCAGCGCCGCTATCTGCTGTTTCGTCAGCGCCTCGATCTGATGAATGGTCAGAGCGTCAAGCTGCTCCCGCGTCAGTGCCGAGACGTGGCGTGGAGACAGCTTTGCCATTGTCGCAGGATTGCGTGCCGCGACGAGAGCTGGGTCCAGCGCCGCAAACTGGGTGGCATTGAGATGGCTGAATTGGGCAGGCCGCATGGCGGTGACCTGTTCCGGCGTAAGGGCGTTGCGCTGCTCGTCACTGAGCTTGGCGATCTGGTCGGGCGTCAGCTTGCGCACCTGCTCGATGGTCAATCCGGCGAGTTGCTCTTGCGAGAAGGCCGCGACCTGATCCGGCCGCAAGCCGGTGATCCGGCCAGAGGCAACAGCCTGCAATTTGCTTGGCCTGATCGCCTGGAGCTGTTCGCCACCCAGCGCCCGCAACTGCTTCGGTGGAAGCGCGGCAAGCTGATCGAACGTCAACTGCCGGATCTGCTCGGGGCTCAGCGCAGCCACCTGCTCAGGCGCCAGCTTGGCGATGTTCTCCGGCTTGATGGCGTGCAATTGCGGACCGGTCAGCCCGGCAATCTTATCGGCCGCAAGCGCTCTGACCTCCGGCCCGGTCGGTGCCCGCACAGGTTCGGCAAATCCCGGCTCCGCGGCGAAACTCGCCGGAAGCTCAAGGCTAATGATGTTTCCGCTGACGGGGTCAAAAACCGCCCTGCCCCGGTCAGGCGCCGGCGGCCATGTCGCGGCTGTCGGCGTTTCGGCAGCACTATTCTCTGTCGGCGGCGTTTCGCCGGCCACGGCCGGGGCTTCGTGGCCGACCACCGCGGCCACTGGCGGCGGCGGCGCTTCGGCCTGTTCTGGCGCATCCCAGAACTCGTCGGCCGGCCGCAAGATCACCTGCGGGCGTTTTTGTGTCGATCCGCCAGGCGCGACGGCATCCTCATTGCGCGTGAACTCACCGACGAAATTGCCGTCCGGATCCATCATCCGCCAGCCATGGACCTCGTTCCATGGTATGCTGCCGTCGATTGCAGTCTCGTCGACGCGGGCCATGCTGTCGCTGACCGGCCGGCCCATCGCCTCGAACTCGGTCGGGACGTGGAAGCGCGGTCTACTCGGATTGAGCGTGTAGAGATAGGTATGGCCCTGCTGCCGCGCGGCCCGTGACTCTTCCGAAACGAAAGCCTTGGCGCCCGAGATCGACTGGCTGGTGCCAACGAAACGGCCATGGGTATTGCCCAGCACATAGTTGCTCAGGACGATGCCTTGCGGATTGTCCACCCAGATTCCGGTCGGCGGCGGCGGCGAGAAGCCGCCGGCGTCCCTGATCTCGCTCGGCGCGCGTGTATCGGCGCGGAAAACATAGGGGCCGACATTGCCGCGCAAGGGTCTTGCGGGGTCGCCGGCGCCGTCGACGGGCAGATTGCCTTCCTCGGGAAGGCTCCCCGGCACATGGTCATCGGAAGCCCCACGTATCCAGGGCAGCACCACCGGCTCCCCGGTTTCCGGATCGCGATGCAGAATATGCGACTTGTGAGCCAAGGTCGGGTCGTCGCCGCGGAGTTGCGGACCATCCGCAGGCGGCACGTATACGTTCTCCGCGCTCTTGGGCGGCGTCCCGAGATACCTCACGGTGGCCGTTTCGCCATTCTCGTCCACGATCCGAACCGTTTTTTCCGACGACCCCAGGCCCAGTGCCGGAGGGGTGTCATCCGACGGCCCTAGGCCCAGTGGCGGCGGGGTTCCATCCGGCCGTCCCGAGCCCAGTGCCGGCGGGGTCGGCGGCGAATTGTGCAGCACATCCTGTTCGAGCAGCCGGTTGAGGTAATGCGCCTGCGTGGGCGTCAGTTCGCTGCGGGCCTGCTGGTCCAGCTGTTGCCGCAACGCTTTCCATGCTGGCCGGCTCATGCCGTCTGGCCGTCCGCCGGCGAGTTGGTCCGGATATGGCGCCGCGCCCAGTTCCGGGAACACATCCAGCACGCGCTGACCAGCGAACCTCAAATCGCCGTGCGGCGATGCCGCAACCTCGGCGAGATAGGCGTCGAGATGCTGCAGAACGTCCGGCGTCAGTCGCCCCCCCGAAGTGTCCAGCGCGGAGAAGACCTTTTGCGCGCCTTCGGAGGATCCGGGATGCGCGCGGGCGGTGCGGGCATGCGGGACGACATCCTTCCTCACCGAGCCGAGTTCCACCGTCGTTAGCGGCAATGGCCCATAGTTCACGGCGAGACCGGCGCCGTGGTCCGTGCGGTCCAGGCGGTTGAGCGGCCCGGCGCCCGTCTCGCGCGGAACGCCCTCGAAGGCGGGGCTGCCGCGCCAGGGTTCCTTGCCGCCTCCCAAGGGCGCAATGACGTTGTAGTTGCGGAAGAGGAGACGATCCTCGAAACCAGGCACCTTGCCTCCGGAGCTATAGTGGCTGGCGCCACCTCTCGCCGCCTCCTCCCAGAAAGAGGCTGCTCGTTGGCTGAGCGGGCCAGGCTCCCGGTGCGTATATCCCGGCCGGCCGCCTTCGCCGCCGAGATAGCGCAGCGTGCGATTGACGTAGGTCCCACTCACAGAGAAGCCAGCGATGGACAGTGAAACGCCAGTGGCTTTTTCGCTCTGGAACGTGTTCTTCGACAGCATCGGCGCCGATGCGACCCACTGGGCGGAGGGAGCCGCCGCCTCGTCATAAGCGAAATTCGGCCGGTATCCATTGACGAAAAGTTTCTGGCCGTTCGCGTCGTTGGGGTGGACCGGGAGCAGGAAACCGGTGCCGTCCGGGCCATTGTTCTTCAGGCTGAGCTCGCCATAGACCTGCCGGCTGGGCAGCGGCACTTTGAGGCCGATGCCGAGTATCGATCCGCCGAGAGTGATCGTGCGGCCGTCGGGGCCGAGGATCGCCCCGGCAGCCAGCAAGGCGCCGTTGGTCGCCGCGTCGTTCAGTAAGGGGCCACCCACGACATTGGCTTCGTGTTCCTGCAGGAACCAGGAAACAGTGGCGCGGTCGGACCGCCAGACCCCCTGTGCATCGGTGAAGAATGTCGGGGCGCGCCAAGAACTCGCCTTGTCGGCATCCAGCAACCGTTCCAGCACGACGGGCACCTCGCTGTTGATCTCGGTCCCGGCCTTGGGCTTGCTTGGGGGCAGCGCGTTCTCCAGCGCGTGTGCGAGCGACCGGACAGCAGGGTCCGCGGATTTCTGCTGGTTGGCGGCGTAACCGCGCATCTCTCGCCAAAGATATGGCGTCCAGGTGTCGTGGCCGGACAGAACCTTCTCATTATAGCGGCCCTCCGGCGAAAGGTCGCCGGCGGGTTTGAACGAAGAGCCCGGCTGAAGCTTCGGACCGTAGACCCACGTGCTGCCACTGTCGGCCTGCAGGACCTGCATGAGCGCATCCTGCTGCGCGGCGGTCACCGCCTTGCCGGGCTTGGTGGCGCGCCCCTTGAAAAACGGCGAGGCGGCATTTGCCGCGGCGGCAAGGTTCGGATCGGTGGAGCGTGACGCCGCCTTGAGGTAATCGCCGACGATGCCACGGCCGGCATCAGTCCAGCCGGCTTCTCCCGGCAGCGCCCCGGCGGTAAGGAACTGCTCGCCGCCGGGCAGCCTGGCGTCGGACGACAGGCCGAGTTGGTCGATCACTTCTCCCGGCGACAGATGCGGCAGCTTGCCCTGCGCGCTGAACACCTGGAGGGTCGTCAGGCCGTTCTTCGAAAGCTGGCCGGCCGGCTTGGAGCCGGTGAACAGGCTGTTGCGGTCGGCGTTGAGCATTTCGCCAAGCGCATGATGCTGAGCCGGCGTCATCTCCGTGCCGGACTGAGGCAGGCTCCTGCCGCCGAGCTGCACCCTGGTCATGGTCACCGCATCGCGGACGACAGGATCGCTGGAACGTTCGAGGGAATTGAGGTAGTCGCCGACGAGCTCCAGCTGCTCGGGCGTCCATGTCGGCGCGGGCGTCGCCGCATCGTCGGGAAGCGCCGGCAAGGTCGTGGCCAGGGTTTCGCCGAGCGCCGAGCGACGGCTGACTTCCGGATTGTCGGCAGGTTTGAACGTATGGACTTCCCGTGCCGGGGTGTTGACCCTGAGCTGGCCGTTCGGCGTGGTTATCGAACCGCGCTTGGCGCGCTCGACGGTCTTGCCGGAACCCAAATAGCCGGCCTCCGTGGCATGCTCGCCCAATGGGACGATTTCGGGGACGATGTCGCGGGTCATGCTCGCCTGCGGGCCGGCGACGACGACCTTGGCCGGCCGGTATTTGCCGTCGGCCTCGACATAGATGTCCTGTCCGGCGGTGACGCCGTCCTGCGCAACCGGCCGGTGATAGATGCTGTCGACCAGTTCGCCGAGCTTCGGATAGTCATAGCGGGGTTCGGTATTCGCGTAACGCGTGCCGATGCGCCGCAGGCCGGCTTTGACTGCAGCGATCGTCTGGCCGAAGCTGTAGGGGTTTGACGAGCGATTGTTGATGACCGGCGTGCCGTCGGGGCGAACCGGGCTGGGGTGATCGGTGTCCGTCACGGCCGGTCGCTCGGTGCGGGCGTTCGGATCGGCTGTCCAGCGGCCATCGGCGCCGAGATAAAGCACCGGCAAGGAAGGGTCGAGCTCGACAGCAGCCGGCACCGACTCCGGCGCGGCCGTGATCGCCTTGGGTTCGGGTATGGCGACAACACGCTGCCCTTCCGGCAGGTTGAAATCGACGAGCATCTCGCCGGTATGGCGGTTGCCAACAGTGTAGCGCATCAACGGGCGGGTGCCTTCGGCGCCACCTTCCGACGGCTTCGCTCCGGACGGGTCCAGCGTGCCGGTGAACGTCTTGGTCGCCGGGTCCCAGATGAGCCGCGAACCGCTGTCGGCCGGGGCGCTCGGCCCCTCGTCGTGGGCGCTGACAACCCTCCCCTCGATAACGGGGTGGCTGGGATCATGGAAGACCAGCTCATCAGTAGCACGATAGACGCCGTCAGTGCCTTGCTCATGCACGACCATCGGCCTCGACGATTGTCCGTCGCCTGATGGATCACCCTTGCCGCCCGTGGGTGGCGGTGGATTCGGACCATCGGACACGCCCGCCGGCAGCGCCCGTGGACCGGTTGGCCGGTTAGCCGCACCCGCGTTGTCAAAACCGTCCCGGGCGCTGAAACCGGCTCTCTGCTGGTCGGATGTTTCGCCGGCCACATCGCCGTCGATGATGATCTCATCCGGGTCCGGCATGACCTGCTCGCCGGTCGGCCTGTAGACACCGTCAGCGCCCATCTCGTAGACGGCCCGCGGTTGCGGCCCCGAATCCGGAAAAGTTCCGCTCCGAGTACCGCCCGTTCCAGGCATGTTGGACAACAGCGAACGGCCGCCCAGCCCCGTGCCGACAGTGCCGACACCTATGCCCACGATTGCGTTGGCGAGCTCGAGCAGGGACATCTCGCCGCCATGCGCCGCCAGATCTTCCACCGATTTGCCGAGCAGCGGAACACCGGTAACCACGGCGCCGGCATCGAGGCCCCACGCAGCGTTGGTCAGCTTGTTGCCGCTTTGCATGAACGCCGAGACGTCATCGGCGTAAGAGGCCTTCTCTACCTTCACCTGGAATCTGCCGATGCCCCAGTTGGCCTCCATGTGGGTCATCCCGAAGCCGCCCGCGAAAGCCTGGCGCCCTGACAGGCCGGTCTTTGCCAGGCCGTACGTGCGCAGGGCGCCGGCGCCCACGGGCAGGAATGCGGTTACGCCGGTCGCGACATTCCAGGCCGACTGGCTGTCGAAGTCGCCGCCCTGCAGGAGGTGATCACCCTCTTTGATCAGAGCCTTGCCGCCAAGGATTGAACCGGCGCCGACGGCGATGGGAATGGCCCATTGGCCGCCCGGCACGAACGAGACGATGGTTGCGGCGCCCGCCAGAAGGCCTAAGCCTATGTCGCTGGCCTTGTCCCAGAAATCCACTTTGCGTGCGTCGGCCACTTCGAGTTCGTCGAGCGAAAAGCCATCCTTGCCGAGCGACATGTCGCCGCCCTTGGCCATGACCAGGTTGCCTTTGTCGCTGAACAGGCGATTCTCGTGCTGGAATTCGTCGAAGCTGCTGTAATATTTGCCCGAGCTGTCGACATAGCCGATTTCGTCGCCGCCGCTCTTGATCGCGAACAAAGCCGTCGTCGATTCCTTCCCGCCGTCGAGGGAGAAGATCGGTACGATCTTGACCTCGGCGTCGTCGCCGCCGCGGTCGGTGATTTCTTCGGCGACTTTTTGGACGTCTTCACTCGACGCCCCGGGCCCGAGGGTCTGACCAACGGCAGTGCTGAGTTGGTCCGGCGTATATGTCTCGTATTCGCCGGTGAAGCCGGCCTCGTAGAGGTTCTCCAACTGGACCTGATATCCAGCCAGCGCCTGGTCCTTGTGTTCTTCAAAATACTCGTACTTGACTTTCGCCTCATGATCGGCGGAACCGTATTCGAGAAGTTTGGGGTGGCTTGCGGAAAAAGCGTACCAGTCGCGCCCCGCCACCATCGCCGGCCGCACGTTTTCTTCCCAGTCCTCCAATTGGTTCTTTTCAGTCTCCGCTTGGCCTCGATCGATTTCCGCGGCCGCAAGTTCGGGGTGCACCCACAGCTTCTGGCCGTCCATCTCGATCTGGACCCACTTGCCGCTGTCGCCGATCGCGCCCGGCCCCTGCTCTTCATAGGCCGCGGCAACCTCCGGCGCGACCCACAGGTCGCGGCCGTTCACCGTGATCTTCACCGCCGTCTCGCCCGGCTTGAGCGTGCCGGCGGGCGCCTCTACGGTTCCCGGCCCGTAGTCGGTGATCGCCTGGTCGCGTGCCGTCGTCGCATCGGCGAGCGCCGTCTTCGCATCTCTCAGCCCGGCATCAAGCTGGTCGACCTGCACGCCGACAATCTTCGACCTGGCAGCGTCCAGCGCCGATTGCGATCCGTTTGCATTGGCTGTGCATACCGGCGCCGATAGGTCCTGCGTCGAGGCCAGCATCTCCTGCCACTGCTTGTTGAGCGGATCGTTGCGGAAATCTTCCCTGATACCCTCGTCGTTGAGGTCATATGTCAGGGCAGATTTATGTATGTTGGTGTCATCACCGTTCTCGTCGGTGAAAGTGGCGTTCTCATATTCGGTAACGACATAGAGCTGACCGTTCTCCTCAATGATGTGCTGCGATTTTATCTTGCCGGTAAAGTCACCATGTCCATTGGTATAGCCTTCCCAATCGAAATGGTGCGGGTTTCTTTCCTGCGCCTGCGCAAGCAGTTGCTGCTTGAGAGGCTCCATGGTTACGGCAAGATCCGCCGCCTCTGCCTGTGCAACCCCATACTCCTGATATGCCTCGGCCAGGGTCACCTGATGGGCCGCTGCCCCCTGGAGCGTTTGCAGACCTTCAAGCCGCTCTTCGATGGCCGTGTATTCTGGGCTTCCAGGCTTGGCATCGGTAAGCTTCAGCTCCAGCTCGGTCGAGCTGATCATTTGATCGATCGTGGCCTTGTTGCCGTTTGCGGTGTGTAGCGAAACGTTTGTAAAGAGCTCGGCGACCTCCGCGTGCGCGGCCTTTCCATGTTGGTTGGTTTCCTCGGCACTGGGGCCATCCGGGTTGCTGACAGCCGTCTGGTTGGGATCGCTGAGCGTCGGCAGGTCTACCTGTTTGTCGATCGCTTCGAGAAGTGACTTCTGGCCCTGCTCGTATTCGACCCGGGCGGTGCTGGCGCTTTCAAGGGCGTTGTTGGCGAGGGTCAACCGGCTTTGCGCATCTGCCAGCGTGCCCTTCGGCTCGGGCGGCTTCCAATCCAGTCCATAAGGCGCCAACGCCGCGTCGAGCGTTGACTCGGCACCGTCCATGGCGTTCTTGAATTCAGGGTCCAGCGCATAGACCTCGAGCTGTGCCGCGCTCTGCGCAGCCTTTGCTTCTGCCTCACCGAAGTTCGCAATCGCCACGTTCTCGGCTGCGATCGCCTTGGCCACCTCCGGGTCGAACCATTTCCAGCTCCCGTCGACCAGCAATGGCACCCACTTCCCGCCCGAAGGAGCCGTGGGTGACGGTGGGTTGCCGTAGGCACCAACCGACGTGGGGCCACCGTCGAGAGTCGCGCCGGTTGCGTCTTGTCCCGGACCATACAATTCCATTGCAGCGACCACGGCCTGCTGCTTTTCAAGCGCCTCCGTGGTCAGCTCTGGCGTCGCTCCGCCGAATATGCCGTCCAGCATCGTCTTGAGTATCTGGTCTTCCTTGGCCTGTTGCGGGTCACTGCTGTTCGGGTTGATGTCCAGCAGCAGCTCGGCGAGCGCCTGTTGCGCGGTGCCGGCCGCGATATCGGTGACGGCGCCGGTCGTTGCGTTGGTCAGCGTGATCTTGCCGTCCGGCGACGTGGTCATTGTATAGCCGTTGAACGTCACCTCGACGGTGGTGTTGGTACCGCCCTCGATCACCACGGTTTCCCCGGGATGAATAAGGTCGGGATCGCGCGGAGAGGTGAACAGCTCCGGATTGCTTTCGGCGAGATCCTCCAGCGTCACACCATGCGCCTCGGCGATGTCGCTCAGATTGTCACCGGGTTGGACCTCGTAATCGATCGGCTCGCCATCCCCCAGCGTCTCGACAATGGTCTCGGTGCGCCGGCCGTCCTTGTCGACGACGATCGTCGTTTCGGTTCTGTTCTTAGGGTCGACGATGGTGGTGGTCTGCTCGCCGGTCTCGGTGTTGCGCTCGGTGTGGCTGGTCCTGCCATTGCCGTCGACCGCATCGGTCGTCTCGGTATTCCCCTCGATGGTCGTCGCCGAAGTCGAACCGTGTTGGTAGTCGTTGTTGTAGGTGACCGTCTTGCCGGTCTCCGGATCCGTGACGACGATCTGCAGGGTTTCGCCCGGGTCGCCGCCCTGCGTCACCTCGAGGCCGGCGGCGTTCAGCTCGGCGATCACCTGCTCGGGCGTGAGATCGCTCGCCTCGGCGATCTCCTCGATGCTCATGCCCTCGGCAAGCTGCTCCTGGATCGACGCCGCGCCCGAGCCGTCGGCGGTCTGGGTCTGCGCCAGGATTACTTCGTCGCCATCCGGCCCCGTGACCGTGGTTACCGGCAAGGCGACGCTGTTGTTGGGCGTTACCGTCTCAACCTTTGCGCCGTTCGGCAGGGCCTTCTCCACCGTGACGGTGCCGTCGGCAGCCGTGTGGGTGGTGGTGGTGATGCCGGTCTGCGGGTTCGACGTGCGTTCGGTGACCGCGCCGTCGCCGAGATCATCGACGAGCGTCGTCGTGATCGCGCCGGTCTGTGCGTCGACACTGGTGGTTTCCTTGCGGCCGAGATCGTCACGGATCGGCGATGAGGTCGCCTGCATGTCGGGGCCGGTCTCCTGGGTATAGTAGCCGCCGTGTTGATAATCCTGGTTTTCGGTGATCGTGCGGTTTCCGGCGGTGATCACCACCGTGCGGGTGTCGCCGTTGGCGTGCTCGGTCGCTACCGCCGTCATGCCGCCGGCATTCAGAGCCGCCACCACATCCTCGGGAGCCAGGCCCTGCTCGGCGGCGATGTTGTCGATGCTTTTGCCACCGTCGATCGCCTTGAGGATGTCGTTTGCCTTGACTTCTGACGCCTTGACGTCCGGCGCGTTGACTTCCAACACCTTGACTTCCGGCGGAGCGACGTTGCCGCCGAGATCCTGCACGCTGAAAAGCGCCGGCGCGGCTGTGATGCCGCCATTGCCGGTGGCCACGGTGACCGCGGCAGGCAGCTCCGGGGGAGTCGGCTGCGGCGCCGGAGCAGCCGGCTGCGCCGTCGTCAGCTCCGCATTGACCTGCGTCAGCCGCTGGCGGGCGCCCGCGGCCGCGTCGACCTCGCCCATCTTGTTGGCGAGGCGGATTTCGTTTTGCAATTTCGTGGCTTCCGCCTGCAGCCGCGTAGTCTGCTCGGCATTGGCCTTTGGATCGACCCTGGGCGGCGGCGGCGGCTTGACGGTGTTAATCGGGCGGATCATCAAACAACCTCCGGAGCCGGTCCAGTCCTGCTTCAGGCAGTCTGCCTGCCGTCAACGCCCCCGCGCCCGACAGTGGAAGGCCCG
Organism: Mesorhizobium sp. WSM4819; assembly: GCF_055811215.1. NCBI lineage: Bacteria > Pseudomonadati > Pseudomonadota > Alphaproteobacteria > Hyphomicrobiales > Phyllobacteriaceae > Mesorhizobium > Mesorhizobium sp. WSM4819. The sequence continues at coordinate 25,374 of NZ_JBVVQO010000006.1, read as the reverse complement.
GAAGCTTACCGGGGCGGCTTCCAATAAATGCCGAAAGCAGCGAGTTGCTCTTCCGACTTTCTTACTCGTTCTGCAGCATTCACTTCAGACTGCGCAGCCGTCAGTGCCGCCAGTAGCTCGACGGCGGCGAATGCCGGCGCCATGCTGCGAAAGAACGACTGCGAATTTGCCGTAACGATGATGGTCTCACGCGCGATCCGGGCCAGCGGCGACACGCTGCTATCGGTGATTGCCACCACGCCGACACCCTGCCTGGCCGACTGGCGCGCCACGTCGATCGTCGTGCGTTCATAAGGCGACATGCCTACAGCAAGGAGCACGTCGCCGCGTCCGCCGCCCTGCAAGGCATCCAGACCATGTGCGCCGATCTCGCCGACAAGCGTCACCTTGCGGTCGCCGCCAGCCAGAAACGACATGATGTGAACGAAGTGGCTGGCGACCGGATAACCGGAGCGCGAGCCGAGACCAAACAGATTGCGTGACCGTGCAAGGAGGTCGGCGGCGGCAATGAATTGCGAGGCATTGCCGTACTCACCCAGACTTGAAACCTGCGCAGCGAGCGTGTCGGCGACAACCCCTGCAGTCGAATATCCCGCATCGCCACCCTGGTCGGCCCCCCTTCGCGCCGGCTCACCGGCGCCCGTCTCACGCAGCGCGCGCGCATAAAGGCTGCGCATATCCTCGTAGCCTTCAAGGCCAAGCCATCGCGCCAACCGCATCATCGTGCTGTGCGAAACGCCGGCCTGGTGCGCCTGCTCGCGCATCGACATCAGTGCGACATCCTTAGGATGATCCAGCACGAAACGCGCCGCGACCCGCAGTTGCGGCGGCATATTCTCGAAGCGTTCGACCAACAGCTCCGCCAAAGGACCTTGTTCCATTCTGCCATACCCCATTTCCCCCGATGGAAGGTTACTCCTCCTATGGTGGCGATGCAACAGTTGGAACCGAACTGGTTCATATATTCCAAGTGGACTTTCAATTTCGATCATGCTGCCTTAAGCTGGTTTTGCAACCTGCCGGCGTCGACGTGATTCCGGAGTTTGAAACTTGAATTATCCCTCAAGGAGACAATTGATGGCTGCTACCCCTCCCATTACGTCCGGCTCTGCCGGGTCACCGGAACAGAACCTGGACAAGATGATCAAGCATCAGGAGCGCATGTTTGGCCTCGAGATCACAAAAGAGATCGCGAAGTCCCAACATGACATGCTGATGAGCACCGCCAAGACGCTCGGCCAGTCGGCTGAAAAGGCCTAAGGCGGGATACTCGAACCATGCGCCGCCGCAAGCATCCGGCGGCGCACGTCCACGGCACGAACGTTTCGATGCCGTTGTCAGGCTGCGTCTGAATTGTCATCAGCGGGAGATGAAGTGGCATGACCGCTCATTCTAACGGCAAAGATTGGGCTAACGGCAAGGATTGGGCTAACGGCAAAGATTGGGCTAACGGCCGCACCCCGGCATCGCGACATTCCGTTGCGCTCAGCGTAACGCACGGATTTCACGCGGGCGCCCAACTCAGCCTGGTCGAGCCTCTGTATACGGTCGGCTCCAGCACGGAGTCCGAAATAGTCCTTAGGGACGCCGGCATCGCGCCGGTCCACGCAAGGTTGCGGCGCAAGGGCAGCCAGATTGAAATCGAAGCCGTCGGCGGCGATGTCACGCTCGCCACCGGCGAGATCATCCGTGAAGGCCAGGGCCGCCGCTGCAAGCTGCCGCTGTCGATAAGCGTCGGCGATGCCCATATCCGGCTGGTCAACCCGGAACGCCCGCCGAATCGCTGGTCTGTCTCCAATCGCCCCCTCCTGGTTGCGGGCAGCGTTCTCTTTGCTGTCTTCGCTGTTTCCGTCGCCGCCAATGGGTTCTCCTTCGCCGAGCCGGACATTGGCAAAAAGCCATCCGCTCAGGTCGATAAACCGATCACAGTGGCCTTCGCTGGCGAGGCCGGGCAGAGTGTTCTGGACGATTCATCGCCGATACCCAGCGCCGCCGACGCGGAACGCCAGCTCAAGCTGCGCCTCGAGCAATCCGGCATCAGCACATTGACCGTTCAGCAATCACCTGGACGGCTCGTGGTCTCGGGCATGATCGCCAATGACAAGAATGCTGCCTGGACCGAAACGCAATCCTGGTTCGACCAGGCGTTCGGCGCGCACATCACCCTCGCCTCCAATGTCATGGTCGGCAACGCCGAGCAGGCTCCGCGCCTGAGGCTGCAGGCGATCTGGTATGGCGAGCGGCCCTATGTCATCGCCACCGACGGCGCACGCTATCATGAAGGCGCATTCACCAATGACGGCTGGACCATCAAGCGCATTGGCGAGACGGAACTTCTCCTGACGAAGGGCGGCGCCACGGTCGCGCTGAAATATCCGTGAACCGCCGGCTTGAAGGGCCGCGATTCGATACGGCAAGGATGGACACAACCGGCCGCGAGGTGCGGCAGGCGCAAGGCGTGCGCGGTCAGGCAATCAACCGTCGGCGGATGAATGGCGTCGACAAGGCCGCAAGCCGGGCCCCGGGGACGACATCGGCCGCTGGCATGGAAAAGCCAGGAACCGCGGAATTCCAGTCCTCTCGGGGTACGGCGGGCGAATCGCTCGACGAGGCGCTCATCAACTTCGTCATGCCGAATATTCCCGAGCCTGCAATCCTGCGTCGCTCGGTACCCATTCTCCAGCATTTTGTAACGCATCTGGTTGCCGGCCTTGAGGGAGGCGAGCCACTCAAGACACTTGCCAGAACGCTGTTGGAGGATGAAATCGAGCGTCATCGCGATCTGCTTGGCCGGATACAGGAAGGAATCGAAACCTGACTGATCCGGATGACACAGTGCATCTGCTGCATGTCCTGGGCTATCTCTATGGGTGTCACGGGCAGGCAAAGCGGGGCGCGGCATATCTGCTTATCGCGGCGCAGCTGTCGCCGGGAAATGCCGGCGTTCTGCGCACGCTGGCGCATCTGCTCATACTCGATGGCGAAGCGGACAAGGCGCTTGCCACCATTGCAAGGCTGGAGACGCTGGAGGGAATGGACCACCCGACGCTGGCCTTGCTGAAGAGCCGCGCGTTGCTTGTGGCCGGCCGCAAGGCCGAGGCGCACAATGCCTTGCGGAGCTTCCTGTCGCATCGAGCCGCCGAATGACGGTATCGGAGCGCCTTCTGCACTTCCTTGCCAAGCTGTCCCGCCGCAGCGATCTGGTCATTGCCATCCTGATGCTCGTTGCAGTGGTGATGATGCTCATTCCATTGCCGACCTTCCTCGTCGACATTCTCATCACCGCCAATATCGCCGTCAGCGTGCTTATCCTGCTGGCTTCGTTTTACGTTTCTCATCCGCTCCAGTTCTCGTCGCTGCCATCGGTCATCCTCATCGCCACCTTGTTCCGGCTGGCGATCACGATCACGACCACGCGACTGATCCTGCTCCAGGCCGACGCAGGCGAGATCGTTTCCGCCTTCGGTAGCTTCGTCGTCGGCGGCAGTATTGCCGTGGGCCTGGTGATCTTTCTGATCATCACCGTTGCGCAGTTCATCGTGGTTGCGCGGGGTGCCGAACGCGTTGCCGAAGTTGCCGCGCGCTTCACGCTCGATGCCCTGCCCGGCAAGCAGATGAGCATCGATGCGGAGTTGCGCAACGGAGACATCGATCAGGCGGAGGCACGCCGGCTGCGCCAGCAGCTTGAGCGTGAGAGCCAGCTGTTCGGCGCGATGGATGGCGCCATGAAATTCGTCAAAGGCGACGTCATCGCCGGCATTGTCATCATTCTGGTCAACCTGATCGGAGGTTTCGCGATCGGAACGCTGCAGCACGATATGTCGCTGGGCGACGCCGCCGTGACCTACTCACTGCTCACGGTGGGTGACGGGCTGATCGCGCAGATACCGGCACTGCTTGTCGCTGTGGCCGCCGGCACGATGGTGACGCGCGTCGGCAGCTCGGACGGCACGAGCGACCTTGGCAAGCAAATTACCAGCCAGCTGCTGCGCGACCCCCGTGCGCTCGCACTCGCCGCGGTGATCATGGTCGGCCTTGCCGTGGTGCCGGGCTTTCCGCCCCTTGTGTTCCTGATCCTTGGTGCCTGCTTCGGCGCGGGCGCCTACGCCATCAACCGCCGCACCGCGCGGGAAGCCGAATTTAGGGATATCGGCCAGACCGCGGTGGCCGAACAAGCTGGAAAACCGGCGTCGCTTTCATCAACGCCCGTCGCAGCACTGCCTTCTTCATCCCGCATCGTCGTGCGCTTCGGAACCGAACTCGGACGCTCGGTCCCGGAACCCGAATTCGCCACGCTCGCTGATGGCGTGCGCCGCGAGCTTTTCGGCGATCTCGGTGTCGACGTTCCGGCTATCGGCCTGCAGGTCGACGAGAAGCTTTCAGCGAGAAGCATGCGCATCGATCTGGAGGGCGCACCCATCCTGGATGCCGAAATCCCCGCCGGCCGCGTTCTTGTCGAAGCGGACCCAACGCATCTCGATCTGCTCGATGTGACTTACGAAAAGGGTTCTCCGATTGCCGGTCACCGCAAATTCATGTGGGTCGACGATCGCCACCTTTCGGCGTTGAAGGAAGCCGGCTTCGTCTTCTCCACGCCGGCGCAAACAGCGGCCAAATGGACTGGAAATGCACTTCGGCTCTATGCCGGCCATTTCGTCGGGATCCAGGAAACGCGCAGGCTGCTATCGGACATGGAGCCGGACTATGCGGATCTGGTCAGACAGGCGCAGGAGATCGTGCCGCTGCAGAAAATCGCCGAGGTGCTTCGGCGACTTGTCGGCGAAAACGTGCCGATCCGCAACCTGCGCCTGATCCTCGAAGCGCTGATCGAATGGGGTCAACGCGAACAGGACGTCGTTCTGCTTACGGAATATATCCGCACGTCCTTGAAACGCCAGATCAGCTTCCGCTTCGCTGGCCGCAATAACATCATCGCAGCCTATGTTCTGCAGCGCTCGGCCGAGGATATCCTGCGAAACGCGGTGCAAAGCACATCGACCGGCACGTTCCTGAACCTTTCGGATGACGATGCACAGGCATTGATCGCCGAAATCGAACGAGCCTTGTCGCAGAACGCCACCGATGTCTCACCGGTCGTCCTCGCGGCGATGGATGTACGCCGTCATATGCGGAGCCTGCTCACGCACAATGCCATCGAACTTCCGGTCCTGTCCTTCGGGGAACTCGCACAGGAATTCAACGTCCAGCCATTGGCCACGATATCCGGCCGCTCGGGCATGGCACGCAACGTCTCTCTGTCGCTGCCATCGGCTGAGGCGAAAGCCGGACAAGAGGCAGCCTCATGATGCCAGCCGGGCGGATTGGGACAATTGGGGGAACACCATGCTCAAGAGGGGAACGGCATGACAATTCACGATACCGCAGCAGGCGTTCGATCCGCCACTTTCGCCGGGCGGATGCGCTGGCTCGCTATCGCGACTGTTGGCGTCTTGCTGGCGTTCTTGTTCACATATGCCGACGCGACGGCACAGGATGTGTCGCCATTGCCGAGCCGGCCAACGGTCGACCTGCCGGTCGGGCAAGGACGCCTGCTGCGTTTCAATGAACCCGTCGAATCGGTCCTGATCGCCGACACCACGATCGCCGACCTTCAGGTCGTGTCGCCGGGGATGGTCTATGTCTTCGGCCTGAAGCCCGGCCTGACCAACCTCATTGCAATCACGGCCGATGAGCGGGTCGAGGCAACGGCCCAGTTCCGCGTCACCCCCGATCTCGCGCCTGCCAACGAAGCGAAAGCCGCAATGCAGCCGAACTCGGCGACAAATCTCTCGATTTTCGGGACCCGCATTGTTGCGACCGGCGAGGCACAAGGCGTCGAGGAGGCAACGGATGTCGACAATATCGCCCGCACGTTCTCGCCGCCGGAACAGCCGCCGCTGAACAACATGACCTTGCAGGGGTCGCAGCAGGTCAATATCCGGGTCCGTTTCGCCGAAGTCTCGCGCACTGAGCTTCAGTCGTACGGCGTCGACTGGTCTGTCGGGTACAGGAGCGGCGGTTTTGAATTCAACATGTTCCAGGACAATGGCGTACCCTCCGGCACCGGCAATCTTGGTTTGAGCATGGACCAGGCGCAGGGCATCAACTTCGACATTCTCATCGAAGCGCTGCAACGCAACGGCGTCGTCAAGATACTGGCCGAACCGAACCTGACAGCGATGACCGGTCAGACCGCGAGCTTTCTTGCCGGCGGCGAAATCCCGGTTCCGATTCCGCAAGGAACGGACGTCGTTACCGTTCAATACAAGTCGTTCGGCGTTTCCCTCGGGTTCACCCCTACGCTGATCGGCCGCGATCGCATTGCGCTCCATGTTCAGCCGGAAGTCAGTTCCTTGTCGGAAGCAGGCTCAGTCAGCGCCAATGGCTTTGCCATGCCGAGTTTCGTCGTGCGCAGGGCTGACACCACGGTCGAAGTGGCGAGCGGCCAGACCTTTGCGATCGCCGGTCTTTTCCAGCAACGGACCTCGCGTAATCTGGAAAAGTTTCCGGTTCTCGGCGATGTGCCAGTGCTTGGCCCGCTTTTTCAGTCACAGCGCTTCCAGCGCGAAGAGACGGAATTGGTGATCCTGATCACGCCCTATCTGGTCGAGCCGGTGCGCGACAGCCTCGCCACGCCGCTCGACCGTCCGGCAGCCAAGCGCCACAGGAAGCGCGCCAATGACGCATCGGCGATGGGTCTGATCATCAAGTAGCGGGGAACCGGACATGACATTTCGCATCGCTTTGTGCTCTGTTGTTCCAGTGCTGCTTGTGGTCGGCTGCGCCAACATCCGGCAACAGCCGCAGGACTATTCTCCCGGCTACAGCTATGTGTCGACCGACACCGGCGGTTCCGAGAAGGGCGTCGGCGGCTCCGTGCTTGCTCCCAATGCTTGTCTGAACGAACCGGCCGATGACGACCGTTCTGCGGCTGCGACCGATCTGACGATCGTCCGCGGCGTCGGCTCCCACCTGCCGCCCGGCTGCGCCAACGCCTACAATCTTCAACGCATGGCCGAAAGCCAGCGGGACCTCGTCGAGGGCCGGCGCATGGGGGCGGCGGCGGCGGCGCCGACGGCAAATGCCGCGCGGCGCTACCTCAATGGCGAAGAGGCGCCGGTCGGTGGAGCCAACAGCGGGCCGCCGACGCCGCAAACAACGCTGCCAGTCGAGTGAGCCGATGCGGCCTTGCAAAAGCGCGTCGCGTTTGCGCGACATGCATTAGTTTGTCCGGTTGTTTGCGCGTCGGGCTCGACCCTTTCCGGACCGATGCGCTAGAGCGGTTCATCGTTTCACGGAAACGCCGAACCGCTCTATCTCCTTGTTTTTGCGCATTTCCCCAGGGAAAGCGCTATGCGCTTTTCCCGGGAAAACCGTTTCACACTTTTCCTGGAATTGCGCTAGCCGAGGATAGAGCCGAGCGCTTTCGCCCTTGCCTGTGTGCTGCCCTTCGACCGGATGGTTCTGGCACGCGCAAGCAAGGTATTCACCTCCTTGGTCGCCAGGCCGATCGGCGGCGAGGCCCTGACCTGGTCGGCCTGGCCAAGAAGTCCGTAGACCACGACGACGTTGCGCTTGTGATGCAACTGCGCATTGGGTGCGGCGGAGATCTTCTGGACCAGCGGGAGTGCTGTGGCGGAGTTGCCTTCGAGCGCCGCGGCCAACGCCATGTTGCTCTCGACGTCGAGATCCCCCGGCGCAAGTTTCAACGCCTGAGCAAAAGTGGTCTGCGCCTCCGCGGTCTGGCCGGCGAATGTCTGCGCCACGCCCAGCCTGATATAGGCGCTGCTGGTATTGACCAGCGGCGCGGCCTGCGCGAGCGCGCGCATGCCGGCATCGATATCGCCCGTTTCCATCATCGCCGAGCCAAGCCCGAGCATTGCCCCTCCGTCATTGGGCGCTTTTGCCAGCGCGGCCTGATAGGCTCTAGCCGCCTCGGCGGGATAGCCCGCTCGCATATAGGCCTCGCCCGCCTTGACGAAGGCGCTCGGCTTGGCATCCGGCATCGCTGCCGCGCGCTGGTAGAGCGCGATTGCGGTGCCACTGTCTCCCTGCGCATGGATATCGTCCGCAAGCTTGATCAGACGCTCCGATTGCGACGACGGGCCCTGTGCCTTTGCCTGCTCGGTGTCGGTTTTGGTCGTCTGACAACCGGTCACCGCCAGCATGGCGACGACGGGCAAGAACACGACGTGCAGCCGCATATCCACCTCTCCGTATTCAAGCCCGCCGCACCTTACACACGGCCCTGGCCGACTGGAACCACAACAGTGCGATAAGATTGCAACATGGCCGAAGAAGCTGAGGAAAAGAAACTACCGGCGTCCGACAAGAAGCTTCGCGACGCTCGCCGCAAAGGCCAGGTTTCGCAGAGCCGCGACCTCGCCTCCGGCTTCACGCTTTTCGCAGCGCTAGGCTATCTTTATTTCGCCTGGCCGATGCTGTTCGGGCACCTTTCGGAACTCGTGCAGACCGTGACCACCCCCGGCGATTCGTTCGTTGAAGTCAGCCTGCAGGCTATCCGCCATTCGTTGTCATTGCTGATGCTTGCCACCTTGCCGCTGGTCGGAATCGTTGTCGTTCTCGCCGTGGTCTTCGGCATGCTGGGAACATTCGGGCCGGTCTTTTCGTTTGAGCCGCTCAAGCCGCAATTCGATCACATAAACCCGGCGAAGGGTCTTCAGAAGATCCTGTCGCTGCGCAACGTCGTCGAGTTCACCAAAGGCCTGGCCAAGGTGGTGTTGCTGGCCGGCCTGTTCGCATTCCTTTTGATCGCGTGGCTGCAGCCGCTCTTCGATGCACCGGGATGCGCTCCGTCATGCCTGGAGCCAATTATCAAAGCGGTGCTGACACCGCTTGGAATTGCCGCCGCCTTGGCCTTTGTCGTCATCGGCGTGATCGATGTTCCTATTCAGCGCTGGCTGTTCCTGCGCGACATGCGCATGACGACAACCGAATATAAGCGCGAAAACAAGGACCTCGAAGGCGATCCGTTGATTCGACATGAACAGCAGCGACAGCGGCGTGAGGCCGTGATGCAACCGGCGAAGCTGGGCGTGAAAAACGCGGTCATCGTTTTCGTGTCCGGTGACCGCTCAGTGGCATTGCGTTACGTCAGGGGTGAAACGCCGGTGCCGACGGTCGTCGGCAAGGGCCAGGGCCGAGCGGCTGACGAGATGACGGCTCAAGCACGCCAGGCAGGTATTCCGGTGATCGAGGATGCGGCCGTCGCCGGCCCACTCTTCGAAAATACGAACACCGGAGCTTACATCGGCCAGGAGATGTTCCCACCGGTCGTACGCCATCTTGTCCGGCTCGGGCTCACTTGAGCCATGCGCGAACCGACCTTGCCGCAATGCCTGAGCAGCACGGCAAGGTCAGCAGCGACAGCCGACTACTTGGCTGAACCCAACAGGACGTCGAGATCGACCGCGTCTGCCATTGCCTTGTATCCCGCGTCGTTGGGATGGAGGCGCGATTTGAGTGTGCTGTCAGCCTTGAACGCAGCCTCGTTTGTGAAATTGCCCGGGCCGGAGATGTAGGCGGTTTGCACGCCATCCCAATGCACCGACGACAACGCCGTCTTCTTCGGCAGGAAAATGCTGACCGAGATTTCGGAAAGCGCTTCTGCCGAGAGAGCAATGGGGTCGCTGAGGATCGGAGCTCCCGGCGGAACGACCACAGAACTATTGCCGCCCCAGGTCAGAGGCTTCAAGGTCGCCTGATCGACGTTGCCGCCCTTGCCTGCTATTGCGACGCTGCCGGCACCGATGGTCAGCGGCTTTTCGCCGAAAGCATTCGACAGCACGACCCGCACGCTATTGCCGCCAACGCTGATGCGGGCGACCTGGCGGACGGTCTGGTTCTCCAATACCTCCGGCACTCCGAAGGGCGCAGGAAGATCATCCGACCAGCGCGGAGCAGGTGTGGCAGCCCAAGTGGTGATCCAGGCTGCCTTTTCGGCGCCTTGTGCCGAAAAACCTGCAATCGCGGAACCGGCTGCCGCAGCTGCACATATCAGGATGATCTGACGTCGACGCCGTTTCCTCCCTGCGGCGGTAGAAAGCTCCGATGAAACCTTATCCGTGAAAACCAAAGGCCTGTTGAGCCGCATTTTTATCTCCTCCTCGAGACATGCTGGTAATGCCGCCGCCGGGCTCATTATGACGGGCTGCCCAGGGAATGAAATTCGACTTCCGTGGCAATTTTGGACCAGCGTCAGGAGCAAATATGCGAGCGCGGAAACTAGTTCCTCTGGACAGTAATTTTGACAGTTTGGGCCGATCGGCAGCGACCGTCGATAATTCGCGTCAGTGGCAATCGCAAACCTCTAAGATTAGCCGAACCACCCCTCCACTTCGTCATCCTAGGCGAAGCAAGGAGCGAAGCGACGCGGCGCAGACCCTGGGATGACGAAGGTGTGGTGGCTTGTGGCTAATTGCAAACCCTTGAAATTGGCAGGAGGAGATCGGTCGGCGGCAACCATCACAGCCTCCTTTCAGGCTCAGTCAAAGAAACGTCCGCAGCGCCCTCGCCGGATTCACTGGCGGACATCGATCCTGGGGCCCAATGTCTGGGTCATGACCCGCCGCACGACCTTGCCATCCGCGACATCGAGGCAGACGGTATCGACCAGGTATCGATACGCCACGATGTCGCGAGGCTCCAGCGCCTCAAAAGCGCGGTGCAGGAACGGCATGGAATAATGATGGTGTGGATAGAAGTTGTAACCGACCGCAACAGCCGAGTTCGCCAGGTTCGCGGCGCGATTGTGCTGGCCAAGAATAAACGGCGCCGGGCGGGCCGCATCGTAGTCAGGCGGCGTGATCGGCTGTTCGACTGGATAGGCGCACTCCTGGGTAAGCTTCATGATCTCGTAGTTGGACGAGGCAATTTCCGACGACTTTGGCTGCACCTTCCTGATCCCGATCTGGCCCCAGGCTGAGGTCGGAACGTGGCCGGATTCACGACGATATTCCTGATAGCCGAAGTGACGGGCATAGAGCAGATAGGAGGCGTCGCGGAAAAAGCTCGGTGCGACCCGCACCCAGTCACCTTCTTTCGTCAGCGCCTCGAAATGTGCTTGCCGGATTTGCCTTGAATCGTACCAGCCGAGCCGCGCGTTATAAAAGACCGCGTCGCCGAATATGGTGAGAACAATCCCGGTTACGATGGCAGTCGTGGAAAACGAACTTTCCTTCATTCTCGTCAGAGCCGCGACGATCAGACTGTTCAAGATGATCCAGTGCAGAAAAAGGGCGCCGCTCAGAAGGAAGATCCCGATATGCATGATATCGAAGAACGCGGTCAGCCCGATGAGCCACCGCCTGCGCAAAAAAGCGAGAAAGCATAGAAGCTGCGCAGCAAGGATAACGACATTCATCGGAACCTGGACCGCCCTGACCGCTTCATAAGCATGAGCGAGCAGCGATTCGGAAAAGCCCAGCGGGGCCGCGCCCAACCCGTACCCGGCCAGCATGATGGAACTGGTCGGGTTCTCGAGGATCCAGCTCAACGGCCCTCCGTCAAGCGTGACCTTGGCCATCCCGGACATGAAGTAGTTGCCAAAATGGGCGCCGATCCCAGCCAGCAGCAGTATGCCGGCAGCCTGGGCCGCGAACTCCCTGGTTCCGAGTTCGCCAACGCTGGGCAGGTTCCTGGTGAAGAGCTTCAGCCGGCTCAAACTCTGCAGCAGGCCAAGGGCCAACAGGCCACAGGCCAGGAAGAGACCGACCTCAATCAAGGGCGCATAGTCGTTGCGGCCCAGTTCCGCAGCATCGGAAACTGCCCGCGTGACGTTCTTGTGGAAGGCGAAATAGACCATCGGGAAAATGGCGAAGGATGGCCGCAGGATCGAAAAAAGCGCCGCCACAAGCGCGATCAGGCGAGAATAGACGAGTACATTGCCCACCGCGTCGGCGCGAGCTGCGTCGGCAATGCCGAGTTCGTCTCCAAGCCCGAAGCTGAAGAGGCCCAGCGTTATCGACAGTCCGACGACGATGATGCGCGCAGCCCGCGCCTCGGCGGGATAGCGCACGAATGCAAAAAGGCAGCAAAGCAGAGCCAACCCGATGGCGCTGACCGTGGCGAGGGCAGGATCGTGCCACGCCACGCGGGATGCCGCCTTCTCGTACAACAGGATCGGAACGACCCCGCACAGGACCGGGAAAAAAAGAAGGGCTGCAAGGACATAACGCTCAACGGGTGAACGGTCGATGCCGACTGACGGCCAACGCCGGGCGCTGCCCGCTCCGATGCTCATCCCATGCTTCTCCCGTCTTCCGGAATTTTCGCCTCACCTGTTCGGTTTTCGGTGCTCACCTTCCGGGGGACGGGATGAGCCCTCACGCGACCGCACACTGCAGTCGGGATATTGCTGCACTGCAACAGAACGCGTACTACAACCTAAACGCACAGGCAACGACGAAAGTTCAAGATGCCCTGGCGATAAATGTCGGCGTTAAATTGGCAGTTTCTGCTAATTTAGGCACACAACAGCAACGATGGTCTCCCGGCCAGGGTCACAGTGCCCGGTGACGCGCCAGGGTGCAGGTTAAAAAAGTGTTGCATCACCACCTAAAATAGTAGCAAATGCTGCGTTGCAATACTCGAGAGTGCGATGCAACACTAGGTTTGTCTCGCTGACCTGCATGAAGCCGATCGCATCGGCGTCAGGTGCAGGCTCAGTGGCTGAAGAGGCCATGGACAATGGTACTCGACACCCCCGCCAAACAGGTCGCCGACGATGGTATCGTCGTGATCGGCGCTGGGCTCGGTTCAGCCTTTTTCCAGCAGCAGTTCGCCAGACGGAGGAAAGCTCGCGTTCCCGTCCTCGAATGGGGGCGCCACAACGCGCATGATCGGCAACTCGAACGCGGCGCAAACAGCAATACCCGGGACGAGGACAGTTACGCCGGCAACCGCGAGAAGCTTTGCCAGGTGGAGAAAATACCATGACGGTGTTCTACGATAGCAGCCATCCGGACGCTTTCGTCGGCGGAGCCGGCAGCGACGCCGTAAGTTTCGGCGCTTCGTCGCGTGCAGTCATCGCCGATTTGGCTTCCGGCCATGCTTACAAGTTGCTGAAAATACTGCCTCTGGGCGATTCCATTACATATGGAGTGATCGCGAGCTCTTCCGATATCGAAAGCGGCGGATATCGGAAGTTCATGCTGGAACAGTTGGCGGCACTCAATGTGAAGATCGACTTCGTTGGTTCCTCGTCCAACGGACCCGCCGGCATGGGCGATCGGGATCACGAGGGTCACCGCGGCTGGACGCTCAATCAACTGAACGGCATCGACAACGATGTTGTGGCAGCTACGAAACCCGACGCCGTGCTGCTGATCGCCGGAACCAATGACAGCTCGACCGATAGCGTGCCAACGATGCTGCAGGATCTGCGCAGCCTTTTGCTCAGCCTGACCTCCAGCGATCCCGCCTTGACCGTCTTCGTCGGATCCGTGCCTCCCGTTCGCGTCGGCCAACAGTCGCAAGCGCGTGCAGACCGTGTCGATGCGTATAATGATGCAATGCCAGGCCTGATCTCCGAACTGGCCGCTCAAGGGCGTAAGATCGTCTTTGTCGACATGCGTGATCTGACACAAGATGACATCACGGCGCCGCCGCTTGACAGCGGGCTGCATCCGACTGCCGGGGGCTATGCAAAAATCGCCTCACATTGGATCGACGCACTGGAACAGCATCTCGGCCTGGACGGGACCGGCATCGGAAGCGACCGCGATACCTTCACCAGCATTGAAAGTCTTACAGGCTCTGCCTTTGCCGACCAACTCGGCGGAAGCGAGGGAGCCAATGTGCTGGGTGGGCTGGCTGGCGATGATTTGCTGGAGGGCCGCGGCGGCTCCGACCAACTCATCGGCGGGGCCGGCGCCGACACGCTTGTCGGCGGCACGGGTAATGACGTCTACTATGTCGACAATGCCGGTGACAAAACCATCGAGGCGACCAATGGCGGCGTCGACGAGACGCATGCGTATACAAACTGGACCCTGGCCGAAAACGTCGAAAACCTCTTCCTGAGGTCGGCTGCCAATCTGGCGGCAAAAGGCAACGGGCTCGCCAACACCATGGTGGGCAACGGCGCAGCGAACACGCTCGAAGGCCTCGGCGGCGCCGATCGGCTGGATGGCCGGGGCGGGTCGGACCGGCTCGTCGGTGGTCTTGGCGCCGATATCCTCATCGGTGGAACGGGAAACGACAGCTTCGTCTTCGCCGCCGGCCATGGTCACGACACCGTCACCGACTTCGATCTTTCCGGCGATGATCTGCTGGAAATTTCAGGATACCAAAACTACAGCGAACTCCGGCAGGTCGGGAGCGACATGCTGGTCGTCTTCTCCGACAGTGACACTGTCCTCCTGAAAAACGTGACCAGCGCCTCCTTGAGCAGTTCGGATTTCGTCTGGAACGATTCACTCGACGAGCCGCCGCCGGGGTCGATCGTCGGCGACGACGGCGACAACACGCTTACCGGCGGCTCCGGTGCGGACGTCATTTATGGAATGGACGGCAGCGACGTCTTGAACGGAAAAGCGGGCGCCGACACGCATGTCGGCGGCGCCGGTAATGACGTCTACCATGTCGACAATGCCGGCGACAAAACCATCGAAGAGACCAATGGCGGCTTCGACGAGACGCATGCCTATACAAACTGGACCCTGGCCGACAACGTCGAAAACCTGTTCCTGAGGTCGGCTGCCAATCTGGCGGCAAAAGGCAACGGGCTCGCCAACACCATGGTGGGCAACGGCGCAGCCAACACGCTCGAAGGTCTTGGCGGCGCCGATCGGCTGGACGGCCGGGGCGGGTCGGACCGGCTCGTCGGTGGTCTTGGCACCGATATCCTCACCGGCGGAACGGGAAACGACGGCTTCGTCTTCGCCGCCGGCCATGGCCACGACACCATAACCGACTTCGACCTTTCCGGCGATGATCTCCTGGAGATTTCAGGATACCAAAACTACAGCGAACTCCGGCAGGTCGGGAGCGACACGCTGGTCGTCTTCTCCGACAGTGACATGCTTTCACTAAACGGTGTCCTCGTTGCAAGCGTCTCGAACAGCGATTTTCTCTTCGTGTAGAGCGGCATCTCCCTACGCTATGTCAAAGACAGTCGCTGACATGCGGTCTCTTCGCGTAAATTGCCCTTCGTCGTTGGCTAAAGCGCGTCGCGTTTGGCCGCCTCATGCGACGCGCTTTAGGTTGTTGTTTTTATGCATGTCGTTATCGCAAAACCGCTGCACACCCTCGGGTCAGGCCCAAGGGCATGCTTTTGCGCGACATGCATTAAACCTCTTTTGCTTTATTCGCCCGTTTCGGTCTCGATCAAGACAAGGCGGTCGGTACCGGACTCCGCACCCCATACCTCGCCGGAGCGCCCGTTGAGCTGGCGCACGTTGGCGTTGTCGCGGTCCGACGGGAAGCTCGCGAAGGTCTGCGTTGCCGGGTCGAAGCGGACGATGGCGTTCGCGCTGAAATCGGTGAGCCAGACCTTGTCGCGTTCATCGACATAGACGGCATAGGCCTGGGGCTCGTCTCCGGGCAGCTTCCAGCTGCGCCAGTCATTTGCGGCCGGATCGAAGACGCTAACCTGGCCGGCGTTCCATTCGCTGACCCAGATGCGGCCTTTGGAATCCGACCAGACGCGGCGGGCGCCCTGATCCGCGGTCGGCGGGTCGATCGGCGAAGCCTCGCCCCGTAGGCGCCGCGACCGCGCGGAGCGTTCCAGACCTCGACCTTGCCGCTCGCCGGATCGAGCCTGCGGTAGATGCCCTCCTGCCCGGTGAACCAGAGCCTCCCGTGTTTGTCGAAGGAACCGGTGTTGAGGTTCGCGTATTCCGTGCCCCTCGGGGAGCGGAAAGGCCTTCACCGCTTCCGTTTCGGCATCAACGCGCACGATGGCGCTGAGGCCGCCGTCGGTCACCCAAGCGGCGCCGTCGGGACCGACGATCACGCCGTGCGGCGCCGAACCGTCGCCAAGGGTGATGTGCCTGACGGCGCCTGTATCAGGATCGAGCCGCCCAAGCGCGCCTTGTGCCTGGGCGGTGTACCATACGGAGCCATCCGGCGCCGGAGCGACATCGTGCGGGCCGGCACCCGCCGGAACGGGATAGTAGCGGACCTCCTCCGAGGCGGCACGCGCGGCCACCGAGCAGAGCAGCGCGGCGAACAGCGCCGACGCAATCGTACGAAACATGGCGAACTCCTCACATCGCGCGTTTCAATTTGCACAGCGAGCGACCCAAATATCCTTTTCGCGCCACTGCGGCGGCCGAGCCGCAGATGGCGAGCTCGCGGTGTCGCTTGCCGATCAAAGTCAGGAGCTAGTGTAGCCCCTGCCCTCGCCCAGGCCTGCAAGCCCAGAATCGTCGATAGGCGGTAGTATCGTGGGAAAAACCTGCATTACGACGACGCAACCGCGGCCCGCAATCAGACTTGACGCGGGAAAGTCGTCAGCTTTGCCGCAAAAGTTCCCGCGCCAACTCTTGCCATTCCTCATCAATCGTCAAGGTCGACGGCGCGGCGCCGCAGCGACGATACCAATACTCCGCATTGGATTGATCGCCTTCCTTGCGATGCAGGTAGGCATGCACGCGCATACCCGCCGTATCGTCGCGCAGCTGTGCGCGCTCGTGCGCCTTATCCCAATCGCCCTTTGCATCCCACCACAGCGCCTGCAGGGCAGGACTCACGCCGGCGGGCGGCTGTGATTTCGCAATCGAATTTCTGAAGGCTTGCAGATCCATTCTTCCCCCGACGTGAGGTACATGGGCGGCCGATAATAGTCCCGGATTCCCCAACAGCAAAGTCGCATCGCACAGCAAAGAGGCGGTGCTCGTGTGCGTGCCATTGTCCAATCTCGGGCGCAGTCGACGCAGTCTGCACGGCAGTGAGCGGTGTCTCGTTGCCTGGGAAAGCGCACATGTCCGGTGCGGCGACCTACGACGCCGACGTAAAGGACTTACCGAGCGATCCGAGCACGAGCGGCACCACTTCCGGTTCATTATCTTCCCGGAGGATGGCGTGGAGATGCCCGAGCACACGGGAAAGGCATCATTGAATGATCAAACGCGAGTAGCCAAGAGCAACAGACTCTAATGCGGTGCGATTGAGAATCGTCAGCGAGCCGTGGTCGTATTGGGTCAGATACCGCCGTTCCCATTCCCTCAGGCAACGATTCACTTTCGCTCGAGACGCCGGGATCATTGCCGCGAGGTCGGTCTGCGAAATGTGGATTCTCTGAGCCCCATTCACGGTAGCCGTGCTGTGCGGGGTCTCAGTCAATCGCAGGAGCGTGCTCGCCAACCGAACGGATAGGGCATTCGACGCACTGTGGATCACTCGCTCTTGCGCGTCGTGCGTTGCTTGGCATAAGTACGGGATCACCTTCAGTGCGAGATCTGGGTGCTTGTCGAAGACACTAGCCATGAAAGCTGCTTCGATTTGGAGCAAGTCGCTGTCCACGACTGATGCAGCGTTCATGTTACTGTGTCGCGCGACGAACAATCTAGTCAAGTCAAAAGTGTCACCGGGACCGAGATCTGAAAAGATGAATTCTCGGCCGTCTGTGAGGGGAACACTAAGACGAACTTTTCCGCGAATTATGTAGTAAATATAACGCGGGATGTCTCCAAGGTGAGTTAAGACTTTATTCTTTGGAACCCTCCGTAGGATGGCTGCTTTCGCCATTTCATTAAGAGTATCTTGTCCAAATTGCCGAAATAAGCGTATGTTGTTCAGCTGTTTGACTCGAACCTCAGCGCCATTCTCTGCCATGGCTCCCTCTCTCTGATAGGGTAAGCGCCCCCGGTCCCCTAAAGCATTGCCTAGACCACCTGTTTTGAACGAGTCCGACCTCCAGTCCGTTCGCACGCGAACGCGTTAAGGCAATATTAACACATTAGGATACGATAAAATAGCGACTCGTCTGTGCCCGGGGTAACAGCGACATGTCTCCGAGACATTTAAATCAAATCTAACCGACTGGAGGCCGTTGGGATAACCCCCTCCTTATGGGATGGCGTGTGCCATGACCCAAAGAGGAGAAGGGATGCAACAGGATTCGGGGGGTCGTCTTATGCGGCATGCACCAACCGAGGCGTCGCGTGCGCTCTGGAAGCGGAGCGTAGAGCCGCTACGGCTCCCCGTGGGAGCAGTTTGCGTGTTTCTCGCAACTGCTGATTTCCTCCTTGGACAGACAATACTTCTTGCGTCAATTGAGCTCTATCATAGGGCCTTCGAGGTGAGGCCGCCGGATATCTGGGATTCGATCTGCCTAAGTGTTACCGCCGGCATATTGCTGGTCACATTCATGACCGCCAGGGGCGCCTACACGGTTAGTGGCATCCTGGACGATCACTGCAGGATCAAAACACTCTTTAGCGGCTGGCTGTTTGTTTTCTTTTCAATTCTCTGGCTCGCCTTTCTCACGAAGACGACGTCGACGTTCTCGCGCGGCTCCTTGACGCTGGCGTTTGCGGTCGGATTCCCAATCCTGCTGCCTGGACACGCAGTTCTAGCGCGTGAGCTGAAACGGCTTCTGGCGGCTGAGAGACTCGTGTTGCGCACAGTTTATCTGTTTTACTCCGGCGTTCCTGGGAAGGAACAGGGGATAATCAACAAGCTTGGGCAACAGGGCATCGCGGTTTGTGGCGTTTCGAACATCGAGAACGATGATGGCACGATCGCAGCACGGTCGGTGCATGCCGCCGTCGCAGCTGCACAGACGGCGTTCCGTAATGGCTCGTATGGGGCAGTTTATCTCTTTTGCTCTTGGGACCAGCGGAAGTTGATCGAACGCATCCTGGAGGAAATGTCCCGCCTCCCGCTGCCGATTTATCTTTTCGCCGACGCCTACATAGATAGAATTCTGGCTGGAAGGCCGCTGCACACCGGCTGGCAGCGAGCCTTCGAAGTCCAGCGTGTGCCGTTGAGGCCTGCCGAACGCCTGCTCAAGCGGTTGTTCGACATTGCTGTTGCATCCCTGCTACTGCTGTTCCTTTGTCCGTTGATGGCCTTGGTCGCATGTGCCATAGCGCTCGAGAACGGTCGCCCTGTGCTGTTCCGGCAGATGCGACGAGGTTTTGGTGGTAAGCCGTTCAATATTTACAAATTCCGATCTATGACGGTGCAGGAGAACGGTGCACAAATTCGCCAGGCTCAGCGTAATGATGCGCGGGTTACCCGACTTGGCCGGATATTGCGCCGCTCAAACATCGACGAGCTGCCGCAATTGTTCAACGTGCTTCGCGGGGAGATGTCCCTGGTTGGGCCCCGACCTCACGCCGTCGCTCATGACGATACCTACAGTGTGATCATTGCGAGCTATGCTTATCGCCATCATGTAAAACCCGGTTTGACAGGCTGGGCTCAGATCAATGGCTTTCGAGGGGAAACGAAGGAACTCTGGAGGATGGAAAAACGCGTTGAGCATGACCTCTGGTATATAAAATCCTGGAGCATGCTTCTCGACATTAAGATAATTTGGAAAACTGCTCTACTGATGTTTTCGGATCGTAATGTCTATTGACGTATAGCAGCTTCTCAGGAACACAAATATGTATTCCTCTTCCGACCAATTGACCGGATAATTTTGATTCTGATGCTTCGGGCGATCCCGCCGCCAGCGAGTACATCAAGCCTCACAATCGGGTTCGCGCCCGTTCAGTCGCCGGACAGTGGCGCATCTCGCAGGTTAGCTCAAAGCGAAGATCAACGCGAGGCGGGGAGATGGTCGGAGCAACGCATGACGGAACCTCAGCAAAAAGCCGGGGGCAGTCGGATCTTGCCATTCAACGGTTCAGGACGGACCACGGGCTCATTGCGGCGAACGGAAAGCAGGCTTGCTGGCGGCGCAGCCGACTTCAACACGAGAAATTGTGCAGTCCTATGAGCTTCCGCTCGACGGCATCCGGCTCTTGATTTCCTCTAGAATGTTGGTTGCGCGTGCGATGCGGCTGTACCTGGACAGAAAGTCTGCCTTCGCCTGCTGACCAATCTGATCCCGAAACGCCTTGTTTTCGCGCAGGCGCTGAAGAGCTTTGACCCAGTCGGACGGGTTGTCTGGCGACACCA
This sequence comes from Mesorhizobium sp. WSM4819, assembly GCF_055811215.1. Lineage (NCBI taxonomy): Bacteria > Pseudomonadati > Pseudomonadota > Alphaproteobacteria > Hyphomicrobiales > Phyllobacteriaceae > Mesorhizobium > Mesorhizobium sp. WSM4819. The sequence continues at coordinate 5,277 of NZ_JBVVQO010000006.1, read as the reverse complement.
GAACGCTGTTGATGCTATCGCTCAAAACTTCTCGTATAACTGACAGGTCGGAGGACACTATGGGTTTGCCATGCGCCATATATTCGAAGAGCTTGAGCGGCGACATTCCCTCAGCGATATTTCGACCGCCGCCCTGGCCCTCTACATCTCTAAGATAGGGCGCGAGTACAACGTCCATTTCGGCCAAGTAGGCACATGTCGCGGCGTGAGGAACGTAGCCGTGAAACACTATGTTCGGGCATTTGGCCAGCTTCGATGTCCAATACTCTATATCGCCTGGTGTTCCCCCGACGATGTGAAATGCCGCCCAGCCGCATCGAGGCGCAATAGCGCTTATTATCTCCATGCCTTTTCCCTTATACAGGTGTCCGACATAACCAACCTTGAACGTGCCGCTGAGGCTGCATGGCTCGACATTCGGCGGAACAGGATCCGCGCCATTGGGCGCGATGAGAAATCTTCCCGCATGTTGAGGAAAGAGGCGGATGCTGTCGTCCCGCAGACGTTGCGACGTGACGACCAGCATACGGAATGTCTCTAGGCCTATCAGTTTGGCAAGGCGCTGACGCTGACGTCTGCTCAAACTGCCAATCGGGTCGTGAAGCTCAAAAACGGTCGTGAACCCGAAAAGTCCGGCAGAAACAAGCGCTACAGTAGGCGAGCGTGTAAAGACGACTTGCGGCCGCAGCCAGACCGCAGCAAGCAGCGCCAGCACAGCAAAAAAAAGCTCCCGGCCGGGCACAGGCCAAAAGGGCACAGGGAGAACGCGGAATGGGAACTCGGTACCGAATCCGTATTCGCGCGCGATCTTCTCATAATGATCCCGTGTATTCATGGAGGCGCGTGGAAGCGCTAGTAGGACCTCCGCTCCGGCAACCCGAAATGCATGGCACATCTTTGCGACTTGTACCGCATTGGCGGCCGCCGCCGGGACGTGCGCAGAATGTATATAGAGAAGCCGCATAAGAACGATCCCATCACAGCCCATCTTTCATGCTTCTGTGCTGCTCGCAGTCAAGCAATACCCAAAGACTTAAATTGGCGAGGTGTAACAAGGGCTCGCGGTTACTGGCGATCAATCGACAACAGACCGTACGCTGGCGTGTCTCAGACAGCACCACCGTCTCACGTAGGATACCACGAAATAGTCACTCGGGTGTGCCCGGGGTAACAGCCGACATGTCTCTGAGACGGTTAAATCAAATCTGACCGACTGGAAGCCGGCGCGGTCGAAGATGTCTTTCCCTTTCTATGGGAGGCTGATTTCTATCTTTCCCACCTCGGCGTCGGAAGGCATGTCAAACGCCCTGCTCGAGGCCATGAGCTGCGGCGTGGTCCCGATCACCACGGATGTCAGCGGTGCCTCCGACATTGTGGAGCATGAGCGCAGCGGCCGCCAGCAGGAAACTCAGCGTAGCGGCGACATACAACGGCCCAACGTGCTTTGGATAGAGTGCAGAAAAAGCCCCGATGTCGACGATTGCAGCCAATCCACCGGAGACGAAATAACGAAGCCCTTGGTCAGCGACACCGAGCCGCGAATTCCTTTCGATCATTGAGAACCTCTGCTGTCTTCGCGGGCCACCGCTGACGACGAAAGAAGAGGCTCAAAAACGGAATCGTGGTACGTCCTGAACGTTGGGAAATCCTTGTGCGGCACCGCTCGTCGTAGAAGGACCTGGACTCCGGCCCGGCGTGCAGCTTCCCCGTCATGTTCGGCGCGATCGCCGATCAGCACGGCGCGTTGAGGCGGAACACCTGCGCAGGCAAGAACATAGTATAGGCCGGCAGGATCGGGTTTCAGCCGGCGCACGCCGTCGTCCCCGGAGCTGGCGATGATATCGGCGACCAAGTCGAGGGCAACAAGTTTTGCAGACGCAGGATAGTCCGACCAGACCGCGATCGTCTTTCCTCGACCCGCACAGGCATCGAACAGGTCCGCGACACCGTTGAAGCGATAGCACCTAAGAAACCGGAGGGGACGTTCTTCGATCCACTCCTTGACCAAAGCTCGTACATCATCCGGTGGCAGTGAACACTCCGCCGCAGTAAGCCGATATTGGATATCCGTTATATCCTCCATCTGCTGTGCACGGCTCAGATCCTCGCGACAGCGACGGAACGCTCGCAGCGTCAGCGCAGTCCTGAAGCTCAATGTTCGACAACAGTGCGCTCCAAGTTCGATTAGCATCCGTTGTCTTAACCGCCTCTGGTCATACAAGGTCCCGTCGACGTCGAAGATGACAAGATCAACTGCAGCCCAATCGAACGTTCGAGCAAGCCCTCCCATGCCCTACCATCCAGAATTCAAGAAATCTATGTAATGCGGAAGGGAAAGTTTCTGAAGCAAAGGGACGTCGACACGACTTGTTATGCCGAAGACCGCAATGATGGCAACAATCGTGAACATCAACCACCGCGAACGAAAGAGTCTCTCTGGCCGTTGCGCAACGCTATTCTTTCGGAAGGAGAGCCATAGATAGAGAGAGAACAGCAGGGCAAAGAACGGAAATGTAAGTATATACTCCGCCTTATACTTGATAAGAAAGACCGCAAGGAAAAACGATGCCAGATTTGCATATGTAAAGCATGAGATCAGCAATCGCTCTTCGGAATAGCCGCGGAACGCGCGACGATAGAGGTGCAGAACGCCGAGGCCGGGACCAGCTGCAATGTCCCGATATTCGGATAGGCGCTTTGCTCCCATCAGAAATGCCCCGCCCATCCAATAGCAGAACATTAGACTAGACGGGGGCAGCGAGGTCGGGTCGATCATCGCCCAGCCGAGGACCAGGCGTATTGGATTGTTGACGGATTCGCTGATCACGTCGACATAGGTGCGATCCTTAAGGCGAAATGGCTTCACGTTGTAGAGTAATCCCGAAAGCAGGAACAGCAGCGTGGTCGCAAAGAAGAGTGGTCCGAGAGCCAACGCGCAGATGAGCCCCAGCCCGGCAAGCACCGCGTATTCGATGTAGATTAGTCTGGGATCAAGGTCGTGTCGTACGGATGCGCGCTTCGATTTTGTTGGGTGATGCGCATCGAATTCGCGATCGAGCCATTCGTTGATGACGTAATTGCTCGACGCGATCATGACGACGCTGAACCCGCCAAGCAGAATTCTCAAGAGGAGCTGATCTGTAGGTTCTCTCAGGACCAGAGCCAGAACTATGCCAGGTATGATGAAGACGTGCTTCGTAGAATGGTCCACACGCGCAAGCGCAAGATAGCTTCCCCAAGTGGCGTTCGACAGTTCTGACTGCATCACACAATGTCCTCTGTGAAAAGTTCTTGCCGGGCAATTGGAAAAAGAGCTTTGGTGTCATCACCTTTCCGCGGATTCGATCCGCGTCTGATCTGAGACGTAGACACGCCCATCCGGGAGCTGCTTGTAGAGGCTCAAAGGCACTACTTTGACGAGATCATTTTCAGGCAGATTGTAAAATCGCGAAGTGATGGCATCGAAGAACACGACGTAACCATTGCCGCTTATTATTGATCGCCGAAGCGATAAGATCTGCTCCTCCAATGTATTGTTCGGGTCTTCTCGCTGCGTCCGGCGTTCGAATTGACGCGGAACTAATCGAACGAACCGACCGGTCAGATACCCGAGTGCGTCGGCGCCGTTGGAGTATACAATTGCGTCGGCCGGAAGATCTTTGACGAACTGAACGAGCGGGGAGGAATGCCAAGCGGTGGCATCATATCCGATGCCGGTGGCGTAGGCGCGCCAAACCCGGTCTGTGCTGCGGACCAGATGAGCCGCAAGGACGACCGCGATAAGGACCGAAAACGCCCACAGGAGAAGACGTGGCAATCGGACTCGATACGGGCCACCCAAGGCGACCGTCGTAGCCATGACAACTGCAATGTAGAGAGGAACCGCATAGCGACTGCGGGGTCCGAACAACGGCAGGTTTGCTTCGACATGGACGGCAATAATCATGAACAGGCAGTAGAAGATGGCGAAAAGCCCAAGGACCAGGGGTAGTCGGTCAAGTGTCAGGACACGGCCTGCTACGGATTCCTTGAGAATGCGACGGCTACAGATCCACATAACTGTGCCGGATACCGCGACTGCGGCGATGAGCAGAAGAAGCCGAATCGGGAACGGGAGTGCCATCGGGACGAGAAGATTGGTCAACGTATTCAGACCCGAAAGCCACGACTCGGCGTCAGGATTGCCGTTCAGCCGGAGCTCTCGGCCAAGCCCGTTCCCGCCTGCCAATCGGCTTCCGATAGCCCAGGTCAGAAAGATTACGCCGCTGGTGATCGCGATTAGGGCGATATCGAGAAAGCGTCGCGCAAGCAGCCTCGGCCTATCGAGAAGCAAGCAAGCCGCGATCGCCAGCGCCAGCGGCGCTGCGGTGAAGCGCGCCAACATCGCAAGTCCCAGTGTGACACCGGTAAAAACCAGGAAGTAGCCTTTGCGGCTTTCGAAGTACCGACAAAACAGGAGAACCGTGGTTAGCACCAAACCAATGAACAACGGCTCGCTCATCGCAACGGCATGCAGGAATATAAATTGTGGCGACGTGACGATCAGCGCTGTCCCCAAAGCAGCGGCCGAGGTCGTCGTTGAAGAGAGCATCAGCCAGATTAGGAGGATATTGACACAGACGAAGACCAGGCCCAGCACGCGGGCCCAAGTCACGACAGATCCGTCTGCAGCTCTGACAATGTCGAGCAACCAAGCGTATAGCGGCGCATCAAATGGGGTCTCATCCAGACGCATGTAACGGGTCGAGTCCGGCAGTATTCCGATGCCGTGACGGGTAGAGATCACGAATATCGAGATTGCCGTGATCAGAAAGACGACTCCGATCACGTTCCTCGAAGATGTCCTCCACAGAACGGCTTCAGCGGTGGTCCCGTTACTAGGCATCTCTGCCCTCTGTACTTCGCCCTCTGTACTTCACGCGTCTACGAGGCCTCGGAACTCGAAATCGGGCAAGACGCTAGTAGGCGTACTGGCTGCATTGAAGTCATACCACAAAATAATCATCTCGCTGTGCCCAAGGTCACAGCGAGATGTCTCTGAGACGTTTAAATTCAACAAGCTAAATCTGACCGACTGGAAGCCGTTGGGATAACCACGCCTTATGGAACGGCATGTGCCATGACCCAAGAAGGAGAAGGGGTACAACAGGATTCGGGGTTCGTCTCCATGCGGCATCGACTGCGTATCGCTCATGTCATTACCCGTCTCATCAATGGCGGTGCTGATGAGAATACCGTCCATTCCTGCAATTGGGCCGCGCAAGGAGGACATGATGT